>JAHWJQ010000049.1 GCA_019348305.1 Actinomycetota bacterium | reverse complement strand
CCGCATCGGCGTCGTTGGCATCGGGGATGGGGGCAGAGGGGTGTGCGGGCACACCCCTGTGTAGCCGATGGTGGGGATTCGGCGACGGTAACTCGCCTAGAGTGAGCGCGTCGAGGGCCGTTAGCTCAGTTGGTAGAGCACCTGCATGACGCGCAGGGGGTCAGGGGTTCGAGTCCCTTACGGCCCACCGACCGACCGACCGGCTGGTGCACCCCGCCACCCGCGCCTCATCCCCTGCCAGGAGCACTGCGCCGGCCTGTTCGGCGAGCCGGCACCGCGACGGCGACTACTTGCGAACGACGGTCCAGATGCGGCGAGGAGCGTCGAAGAAGCGGCTCACCGCCTCGATCGCTCGGGATGGCCCCTCCACCTTCTCGCCCTGGTCGAGCTTGAGGGTGAAGGCGATCTGCTCGAGCGACGGCGGTCCGACGGCGAGGTTGCGGCGGAGTGCCTGAGCCGCAGTGGCTTCGCCGGTCGCGACGCTGTACGCCGCCGCCATCACGCCGGTGCGGCCGACCCCAGCGCCACAGTGGAGGTACACGTCCCCCTCGCTCTCCTCCACCGCCTCGAGGAACCGCTCGACCTCGCTCCCCGTCGGCGTTTGCCCGTCCCGAATCGGGATGTGCAGCCGGCGCATCCCGAGGCGGTCGAGAACGTCCCTGGGGACGAGGATCTCGCGCTCGGCCCTCAAGTCGACCACCGTCGTGACCCCCCGCTCGGCGAGTGCGATGTAGCTCTCCACAGCGGGGCCGTCGCCGCGCAGAACGCGCTCGTCGACCCGCCGGAGGTTCGTGATCCCGGGAACCGATCCGACATCCGGGTCATCGGCCGTCGCCCGTGCGACGGCGAACGCGAGCAGGATGATGAGGTTCCCGCCGATGACGACGGCGAGGAAGCCGGCCACGACCCAGCGTGCTGCGATAGTGAGCACTCTCACACCTTGTTCCTCGTCTTCATCGAGCGCACACCGAGCTGGAGATGGGTCGATCGAGCCACCCCGGGTGGACCCGCCCTGCCACTAGGCCTGCACCTGGCGGGCGCAGTCCTGGTGACGAGAGCAGGGTGTGGCAACGTCACCCGGGCGCGAGTGCCGACGTCACCCTCACTGGAGCCTCCCGCACAGGGCCGGGATCGTGGCCTCGAGAGGCAGGCTCGGGTTGAGCGAACTCTTCGGTGCGCCGTCGTACTTCGCCTGGTCGGCGAAGAGCTTCGAGATGCCATGGACCACGACGACACCGTTCTTCACGTCATCGGCCGTCGTGCCCGGCGGGAGGTCGAACGTCCGAGTGTAGGTGTAGTTGCCGCGGGCATCGGCGGTGGGGAAGCGGGGGACGGCGAGGGCGTCGTCTTCGCCGACACCGCCCTCGGTCGTCAAGGACACCTTCACCGGGCCGTAGGCGGGCTGTCCCTCGGCAGTGTCGATGAGGTCCTTCGGCTCCGAGGCGTTGCCGGCGTCAGCGTCCGGGCACTCGTTCCTGCCGCCTATGTGGATGTGCTGCGCGTGCGGGAGCGTGGGTGAGACACCGTTCGCGGTCACGGTGACAGCGAGCTGCCCGTCTTTCATGGCGGCGGTGGCCGTTCCGTTGGCCCCCGACCGGTTCAGGGGGGCGAGCGTTGCTTTGAGCGCCTGCGCACCCTTGTCGTCGTCACGGGCTGTCGGCGTCTGAGTGGTGTCCGTCGCGTTCGTGTCAGCGCCGCTCTCCTCCGTGGCGCCGTCGACGACGTCCACGTCCTCGTCGTCGCCACACGCTGCGAATACGAGCAGCAGGGCCATGGCGACGGCGAAGAGGGGGAACCGCTTCCCGCTCTTGACGTCATCGTGTTTGCCTTGGGTGGGCATGCTTCCTCCTGATTTCTTTTCGTCGTGTGACCCGGCGCGATCGACGTAAGCGGTCTACGCGGGGTTCCTGGCAGCGTTCCCGCTGTCGTAACGACGACGCTGCGCAGTGGCAACGGTGGCGTAACTACCAAGCGGAGACGCCGGCGCGACCGTGGGGAGGGAGCTGGACCTGGCCGCCGTCCACCACCCCGGTACCGTCGATCGGACCTGGAGGAGGCCCACAGGGCCGGCGAGGCCCCGCAGCCGCCTGGCGGTCAGGCGGGAACGGGGGTGTACACCACGAGCTGGGCACCTACCTGGTCGAGTACGGCGAGGCGGTGGTGATCGAAGTGCACCCGGCCCAGCCGGGGGTGGTCGAACACGCGCCGGGTCGTCACGAACGGGGCGACGTCGTGCGCGGCCCAGAGCTCGACGAAGCGTGGTGACGACGCCTGCAGCCTCTCTATGACGTGGCCGAGCTCGGGATCGTCGGGCCAGGCCGCATGGTGGGGTCGCAGCTGCGCCACCAGCCGCACGCACTCGGCGTCGTGGTCGACCATCAGTCGCGCCAGGTTGGGATCTCCGAAGACGAGCTCGAGGAGGTTGGCCGTGCCCTCATGGGCGAGGAGGTCGGGGAACAGGTCGGCCTCGGCGCTGTTCCAGGCGATGATGTTCCAGGCGCGGTCGAGCAGGTAGGCCGGGTTGGGCTCGAGCGCGTCGAGGAGGGTACGAAGCGCAGGGGTCACGCGCGGCGCCGGCGGGTGGGGGTGCGCGACGTGGAACCCGGCGAGGGTGAACAGGTGCGCCCGCTCGGCAGTATCGAGGCGCAGCGCGTGTGCGAGGGCGTCGAGCACGTCGGGCGATACCGCGTGGGCGCGGCCCTGCTCCAGCTTCGCCAGCCACGAGACGGCGACGCCGGCGACGGATGACAGCTCCTCTCGTCGCAGGCCCGGTGCCCGCCGGCGGTCGGTCGACGGGAAGCCGACATCTGACGGATTCACACGCCGCCGACGAGAGCGCAAGAACTCCCCGAGCTCGACGCCGCGCACCCACCCGAAGGTAGTACCGGCAGTGTCACTCTCATCCGGGGGTCCCATGATCGACCGACACCTGCCAGCCTTCGGGAGATGGCTCACTACCGCTCCCGTACGTCGACCGCCGGGCGCAACATGGCCGGTGCCCGGGCCCTGTGGCGGGCCACCGGTATGACCGACGCCGATTTCGGCAAGCCGATCATCGCCGTTGCCAACTCCTTCACCCAGTTCGTCCCTGGCCACGTGCACCTGAAGAACCTCGGTCAGTTGGTGGCCGACGAGATCTTCGTCGCCGGTGGAGTGGCCAGGGAGTTCAACACCATCGCCGTCGACGACGGCATTGCCATGGGTCACGGCGGGATGCTCTACAGCCTTCCCAGTCGCGACCTCATCGCCGACTCGGTCGAGTACATGGTCAACGCACATTGCGCCGACGCGTTGGTGTGCATCTCGAACTGCGACAAGATCACGCCGGGCATGCTCATGGCGGCCATGCGGCTCAACATCCCTGCGATCTTCGTGTCGGGCGGACCGATGGAGGCGGGCAAGACCAGCCTGGCCGGCACCGAGGTGAAGCTGAACCTGATCTCGGCGATGGAGATCGCCGGCCGGACATCGGCGTCCGACGCCGACGTCGAGCGGGTCGAGCGGTCGGCATGCCCGACGTGCGGCTCGTGCTCGGGCATGTTCACGGCGAACTCGATGAACTGCCTGGTCGAGGCGCTGGGTCTGGCGTTGCCTGGCAACGGGACGCTGCTGGCGACCCACGCCGATCGCGAGACGCTGTTCCGCAGGGCGGGGCGTACGATCGTGGACCTCACTCGCCGCCATTACGAGGCCGACGACGAGAGCGTCCTCCCTCGAGCCATCGCCGACCGGCGGGCGTTCCACAATGCGATGGCGCTCGACGTTGCCATGGGCGGCAGCACCAACACCGTGCTGCACGTGCTCGCCGCCGCCCACGAGGGCGCCATCGACTTCACCATGGCTGACATCGACGCCGTGAGCCGCCGCATCCCGCACCTGTGCAAGGTCGCGCCGGCGAGTGACCGCTACCACGTCGAGGACGTGCACAGAGCGGGCGGTGTGATGGCGATCCTGGGCGAGCTCGAGCGGGCCGGGCTCGTCGACGGGGCAACATCCACGGTGCACGCCGACAGCTTGGGCGCGGCATTGGCCCGCTGGGACGTGCGGCGGGGCACGTGCGCCGAAGAGGTGCGGACCTTCTTTCGGGCTGGTCCCGCTGGCATCCCCACCCAGCAGCCGTTCAGTCAGACGACGCGGTGGTCGACACTCGACCTCGACGCTGCCGGAGGGTGCATCCGCTCCGTCGACCACGCCTACCGCCGCGACGGCGGACTCGCCGTGTTGAGGGGCAACCTCGCACCGGACGGTTGCATCGTGAAGACGGCGGCCGTCAACGAGTCGATGCTCACGTTTGCCGGCCCTGCCCGTGTCTATGAGAGCCAGGACGATGCCGTCGACGGGATCCTCGGTGGCGACGTGCGTGCCGGCGATGTCGTCGTAGTGCGCTACGAGGGCCCCAAGGGCGGTCCCGGGATGCAGGAGATGCTCTACCCGACGACCTACTTGAAGAGCGCGGGGCTCGACGCTGCGTGCGCCCTGCTCACGGATGGCCGCTTCTCTGGTGGGTCCTCAGGTCTGTCGGTCGGCCACGTTTCCCCCGAGGCAGCGGAAGGCGGCCTCATAGCTCTCGTACGCGACGGCGACCGCATCGCCATCGACATCCCGAGGCGGACCATCGTCCTCGATGTCGACGACGACACGATCACGCGCCGGCGACAAGAACAGGATGGTGGGGGAGCGGCGGCGTGGCGCCCCCAGCATCGCAACCGGCCGGTGTCGTTGGCCCTACGGGCTTACGCGGCCACGACGACGTCGGCCGCAAGGGGCGCAATCCGGTCCCTCGACGGCTAGGGCACACCCGGCGCGTTAGCTTCGCTTGATGTCGATCGGGGTCCGCCTCCAGCCCGAGCACCTGGTTGCCCTCGCCGGCACCGACGTCGACGGCACTATCGTGTTGCACAACCCCGGCCCTGAGGCGGTGCGGGTACGGCTCGTCATCACCAGCGAGATCGCTGGCTGGGCGTCGATCGAACCAGCCGACCTGTGGGTGCCACCGGGGGCGGAGGAGGTGTGTCAGCTGCGCTTCCGGTTGCCGAGGGGGGCGCCGGGAGGCGTCGGTGCCGTCCCCTACAGCATCCGAGTGTTGTCCGACCAACAAGGCGAGGGCGGCGCCGTCGCCACCGGCACGCTGGAGGTCACGGGCGAGGCCCAACTGGCCCTGCGCCTGCTTCCCGCCAGCCCCCAGGGCACCTTCTCCGCCACCGCCAAGGTCGCCGTCGACAACCTGGGCGCGATCCCGGCGCGCGTGCAGCTGTTGGCCGAGGGCCCGGCGTCAGCGGACGTCGAAGTGGAGCCCGACAGCGTGATGGTCGAGCCCGGCACCACCGAGTTCGCTCGCGTGCACATCGCTCCCAAACGGCGCCTCCTGGCCGGTGCCCCCAAGTCACATCCCTTCTGGGTGCGGCTCGACCCGTTGGGCGGGGCCCGTATCAGCGCGTCTGGCGAGATGGTGCAGCGCTCGATCTTGGTCAGCCTGGTGCCCAAGGTTGCCGCCGGCGCAGTGGTGGTCGGGTTGGTGGGCCTGCTGCTCAGCCGCACCCTCTTCGCCGGCGAGGACGACACCGTCGTGACATTGGGGCTCACCACGTTGCCGCCAACCACCACCACCACCGCCCCGCCGACGACGGTCGCACCGGCTGTCGAGGCCGACGTCACCACCACGACCGTGCCGCTCAAGGATCGCCGCATCGCCTTTCAGTCGATCCGCGATGGGAACTTCGAGATCTACACCGCCGCCCCTGACGGGTCCGACGCCAAGAACCTGTCGCAGAACCCCGCTCACGACTCGGAGCCGGCATGGTCGCCCGACCACCTGCGCATCGCCTTCGACAGTGACCGCACCGGCGGGTTCGACATCTTCGTCATGGCTGCCGATGGCACCAATCTGGTGCAGCTGACCACCGAGCCCGCCCCCGACGGGTATCCGTCGTGGTCGCCGGACGGCACCAAGATCGCCTTCATCAGCTTCCGGGACGGGAACAGCGAGATCTATGTCATGGACTCCGACGGGAAGAACCCGAAGCGGCTCACCAAGAACGCCAACGACGACTCCCACCCCGCCTGGTCGCCCGATGGCAACCGGATCGCCTTTCACTCCAACCGCGACGGCAACTACGAGATCTACGTCATGAACCCCGACGGCTCGCAAGTGCGCAATCTGTCGAACTCGCCAGGAGCCGACGTGAACCCGGCGTGGGCGCCCAACGGCAACCGGTTGGCTTTCGACTCGACCCGCGATGGGGGCAAGCCGGAGCTCTACGTGATGGGAGCCGACGGCAGCCTGCCCACCCGCCTCACCAACAACGACGCGACCGACACCTGGCCGGCGTGGTCGCCCGACGGCGGCAGGCTGGCCTTCCAAAGCGACACCAGCACCGATGTCGAGATCTTCACCATTGCCGTCGGAGGCGGGCCGCCGAAGCGTCTCACCGAGAGTCCTGGGGACGACGCCGAACCGAACTGGTGATGCCGGCCGGCGAGGCGTGCGGGTGGAGCCCGTGTTCGCCAGAAGCTTCCCGGGCGACGACCTCGTCGAGCACTTCCAACAGCGCCCTGGTTGCCGCGCTGGGCAGGCCCCGGCGTCGCTGGGCCACGCCCACCGCCCGGCGTGGCAACCCCGCGACCGGGACTGGCCGAGTAGCGCCCTGCAGTGGGGGCGGCACCGCTGTCGCCGGCAGGAGCGCGGCCCCCTGGCCCCCCATCACCAGCGAGGCAATCAACCGAAGGCCGTCGAGCTCGGCCCTGGCCCGCAGCTGCACACCCTCGGCCGAGGTGGCGGCGTCGACCAGGTCGCGGAACGCCGTGCCTCTGGGTGGGAGGTACAGCTCGATGTCCGCCAGCTGAGCCAGTGCCACCTCCGGGAGCCCGGCCAGCGGCGAGCCCGGTGGCACGAACAGCAACAGGTCCTCCTCGAACAGTGGCCTGGTGACGAGCTCGGGGGCCGACAGGGGGAGGTTGACCACGGCCAGCTCGAGGCGGCCGGTGACCAGTTGCGGTTCGAGGGACGTCGATGTGGCGTCGACGATCTCGAGCCGTACACCGGGATGGCGTTTGTCCATCACCTCGAGCAGCCGGGGAACCAGCCATCGCGCCGTCGTGCCGATGATCCCCGCGCGCACCCGCCCGGTGACCTCGGCCGTGAGGGCGGCGACGTCGGAGACGATGGCCTCGAGCTCGGCTTCGATGCGGCGGGCCCGGTCCACCACGGCCTGGCCCTCCTCGGTCAGCCGCCCTGCCCCCCGGTCGACCAGCGTCGCCCCCAGCTCGCGCTCGAGGCGAGCGATGTGGGCCGAGACGTTGGACTGCACGGTGGCGAGTGCATCAGCGGCAGCGGAGAAAGTGCCGTGGTCCGCCACTGCCACCAGGGCCTGCAATTGCCGAACGTCCATCGCTGAACATGATGGCCCATATCGTTGGAAACTGTTGGACAGATACGGAGTTGGCGGCTTCAATGGACGCAGAGCAATCGGGCAGGTCGGTTCCCCCCACTGGCCGCCCCATCGCACTTCGGAGGGCTCGGCTTCCCCCCAG
Organism: Actinomycetota bacterium; assembly: GCA_019348305.1. The sequence continues at coordinate 4,717 of JAHWJQ010000049.1, read as the reverse complement.
CCGGGCCCTTCGTCGCGCCGGGCCGGACACTCGGCCCCGCTCACCATCGACCCAGCTACGTTGGGAGACCCATGGGCGCCTCGGCTGCCTTTTTCGACCTCGATCGCACGATTCTCAAAGGTGCGAGCGGCCCCCTGCTTACCGAAGCCCTGATCGCCGCCGGCATCGTTCCTGACCGCTCCCTCCCCGGCCACGGGCTGCTCTACCGGGTGTTCGACCTGATCGGCGAGTCGCTGCCCTCGATTGCCCTGGCCAGGGGGGCGGCGATCATTGCCCGGGGCTGGTCGCGAGCGGCGGTGGTGGAGGCGGCGAGGGATGCCGCCGAGCGCCTGGACACCCTGGTGGCCCCCTACGCCCGGCCCTTGCTGGAGGAGCACCGCGCCGCCGGCCGGCCGGTGGTGCTCGCCACCACGACCCCTCGCGATCTCGTAGAACCGTTCGCCGAGCGCATGGGGTTCGACGACGTCGTGGCCACCCAGTACGCCCACGACGACGAGGGCTACTACACCGGGGGCCTCGCCGGAGGGTTCGTGTGGGGCCTGGGCAAGCTGGCGGCGGTGCGGGCGTGGGCCCAGGAGCGCGAGGTGGACCTGGCCTCGAGCTTCGCCTACTCGGACAGCGTGTATGACGTGCCGCTCCTGTCGGCCGTCGCCCACCCGTACGCGGTCAACCCAGACCCCCGTCTGTTGGCCTACGCCGCTTTCCGCCGCTGGCCGGTGCTCTGGCTCGACGTGCCGCCGGGGGTGCCCAAGCTGGCCGGCCTGGAGCCGTTCGACCTCGTGCGGCTGGGCGCCCGGGCCGCGCTGTTCCCCTATGCCCGCTTCGACACCGGCGGTGTCGAGAACATCCCCAACCAAGGGCCGGCCATCATCGCCGCCAACCATCGCAGCTACTTCGATCCGGTGGCGGTCGGGCTCACGGTGGTCCAGTCCGGACGTCCGCTGCGGTTCCTGGGAAAGAAAGAGGTCTTCGACGCCCCCGTCCTCGGAGCGTTGGCCAGGGCCATGGGGGGCATACGAGTCGACCGGGGGGCCCAGGGAGCCGGCGATTCACTGCGGGAGGCGACACGGGCGCTGCAGGCCGGCGAGTTGGTCGCGATCATGCCGCAGGGCACGATTCCCAGGGGCAGCGCGTTCTTCGACCCAGTCCTGCAAGGCAAGAGCGGCGCTGCCCGCCTGGCCGCCGCCACCAAGGCGCCGGTGATCCCTGTCGGGCTGTGGGGCACCGAGCGGGTGTGGCCCCGCTCGGCCAAGCTGCCCAACGTGTTGAACGTGGCCAACCCGCCCGAGGTCCGCGTGCGCGTGGGACAGCCGGTGGAGTTGAGCTACGACGACACCCGCGCCGACACGAAGAGGATCATGGAGGCGATCAGGGCGCTGTTGCCTCCCGAGTCGCGGGAAGCCCGAGAGCCGACGGCGGAGGACCTGTCCAGGACCGAGCCGGCGCCTCCGCCGTGAGGGCTACTTGCGGTTGAAGGTCTCGTCGCTCTTCCGCATCAAGCTGCCGTCGGAGGCGCGGTGGATGCTTTGGATCCGGATCTGCTTCGCGCTCAGGTAGCTGATCGTCTGTTCTGTCGTCTTGAAGCTGAACTTGTAAACGACTTGGAGGGTGTTGTCGCCCCCATCCGCCAATGTCGTCGAAGCCTCGCCCCAGTCGCAATAGGTGGGAGTGCAGGCGCCGTAACCATGGACGTAGATGTGGGTCCTGTCGTGTCGGATCACAGCCTGGGGCTGTTCCCGAGTAGCAGGGTCGGTGTTGATCCAGGTGCCCGCCCACTTGGCGTACGCCGGCGGAGCCGTCGTGGTGCTCGTCGTGGTCGTCGTCGCCACGGGAGCCTGCGGCGTGGCGACAGACGCGTCGGCGTCCGTGTTCTCCTCCGTCTTGGGCTGGGTGGGGGCGCCGGCGACGGGGGAGCCGCTCGCGCTCACCACCGCTGCTGCAGCCTTGGTCTCTCCCGGAGGCTGTGCCGGCGCTGACGCCGCGTCCTGGCCGTTGGCTGCCTTCTCTGCGGCGGCCGCGGCCTCCGCTTCCGCCGCGGCCTGGGCCGGATCCTCGACCGGGGCCTCCTCTGCCGGCGCCTCGGTGGTGGTCGTGGCCTCCTTGCCACCGGTGAGGGTGATGGCCCCACCGCCATCCTTGCGCAGCGTGGGCAGGACGGCGGCCAGAACGGCGATGGCCACCACCGCGGTCACCAGCGGCAAGACGAAGCGGGGGACGCCAGCTTTTTGGATCAGCGTGGCGTCGAGAACCGCCGGCGTCTCCACCGGCCCCGTCGTGACGCGGACCTGGAAGGGCCGGTGCTTGTCCGCCCCCCGGGCGAACCCTTTTCGGGCCACTACCTTGAGCGTGGCACGGGCCGAATGGCCGGGCGCCACCGTCAGGGTGTGGGGGCGAAGGTCGAAGGCCAGTTGTTCGTCGGGGTCGCCTGCCGACAGCTCCGCCTCCAACGGCGCGTTGCCGCGGTTGTCGACCACGACGTGGTGGCGGGAGGTGCGCTTGGCCTCAGTGGTCCGGGGGGTGATCCTGGCCGTCATCTCCTGGAAAGGCAGCACTTGGACGGTGCCTTCCTCTACCACGCAGCCGTCCTTTTCCTCCGACGGCATCACTCGCACGCCGAAGTGGACCGCGCCCGCCGTGAGGTCGGGCTTGCGGGGCGGGGCGAAGTGCAGCTCTACCGTGCCTTCCGCCCCGGGGAACAGCGACAGCACCGGAGGCGCAACGCTGGTCCAGCCGGCCGCCTCACCGAGCACCGTGACGGTGAAGGAGTCGACCACCGTCCCGGTGTTGCGCACCCTGACCAAACACGTCGCGTTCCCGCCGGGAACAACCGGCACAGACGCCGGCGACACCACCACACCCGCCATAGCAAAAAAGGTACCAGCCGCTCAGCGCGGCGCTAGCAGCAATCGCTGGAACTCCGAATCCGAGTTGAATCCAGAGAGGATGCCGAAGACCACGGCGAAGATGAAGAAGATGATGAAGACCGCCCACAGGGCGAGGTTGATCCAGGCAACCCACTTGGACGCCGTCACCAGGCCCTCGCCGGTGAGCCTCCCACCGGACTCGGCGATCTTCCGCTTGGCCGTCGATGCCAGCACCAGCGCCACGACGCCTGAGATGGGACAGACGACCCAGGAGCCGATGGCGGCGATGAGGGCGCCGATGGCGGTCCCTTCGGTCTGTGGCGGGGCGTAGGCGGTGTAGCCGGACCCGTACCCGTACCCGGAGCCGTAGGCCGGGCTGGGGGCTCCGTAAGGCGGCGCCCCCGACGCCGGTGGCGGACCGGGAGGGGGGTCACCGTACGGTCCTGGCGTCGGGGGCGGAGACGTTGGCGGCTGCCAGCCTCCGGTGGATGGGGGGCCGGTCGGGTCGTCGTCGCTCACCACACCAGGCTACGCCCGGGTCTGGCGGGTGGCTCAGACGCTCGCGCCCACCCGTCCTGCCGCACTGACTTCCAGCCGGCGCGCTCGCTCGATGGGCAGGACGTGCCAGATCTGCTCCACCACCTTCGACCAGTTCTCGATCAGGCGGGCGGCCCGCGCCGAGCCGGTGAGCTCCTGATGACGTTCCACCAGCCAGCGCAGCTCCTCGAGGTGCTCTGCATCCGGGCGCTCCGCCTGCACGAGTGACGTGTTGAGCCGAGCCGTCAGGCGCGCCCGGGGGTCGTGGATGTAGGCCTGCCCGCCGGTCATGCCGGCACCGACGTTGTAGCCAACGCTGCCGAGGATCACGATGGTGCCCCCGGTCATGTACTCACAGGCGTGGTCGCCTGCACCCTCCACGACCGCGGTGGCCCCCGAGTTGCGCACGCCGAAGCGCTCCCCGGCGGCGCCGGCCACGAACAGCGCCCCGCCGGTGGCGCCGTAGAGACAGGTGTTGCCGGCCAGCACCGGTGCCGGGCCGAGGTAGCCCTCGACGAGGCTGGCGTCATCAGCGGGTGGGCGGATGACGATGCGGCCGCCTGCCATGCCCTTGCCCACGTAGTCGTTGGCTTCCCCGACGAGTTCGAGCTCGATGCCGTCGGTGAGGAAGGCGCCCAAGCTCTGGCCCGCTTCTCCGTCGAGCCGTATGGTCGCCGTCCCCCGCGGCGGCACCTCCCCCAGCTCCAGTGCGATGGCTCCGCCCAGGGCGGCACCGACGGTGCGGTCGGCATTGGTGATGGGGTAGGCGAGCCTCACCTCGTCGCCCTCCCACACTCCTCGGAAGGCGTCGGAGAGCAGCTGGTCGCCCAGCTTCGAACGGGGCCGCTGCAGCGGGATGCCACCCACGAAGCACCGAGGTGCGCCGGCGTCGTCGGGCCGGCGGATGAGGGGGCTGAGGTCGGCGGCTGCCTCGCGTGGGGCCCCGCCCTCCTTCTGGCGCAGGCACTCGACCCGCCCGATGGCCTCGTCCATGCTGCGCAGGCCCAGGGCGGCCAAGTGCTCGCGGACCTCGCCGGCGACGAAGGTCATATAGGCGGCGACGCCTTCGGGGGTGCCGGTGAAGTTCTTGCGGAGGTCGGGGCGCTGGGTGGCGATCCCCGGCTTGCACGTGTCCTTGTGGCAGGACCGCAACATGATGCAGCCCTCGGCGATCATGGCCGCCGTTCCGAACGAGTACTCGTCCGCCCCCAGCAATGCAGCCATGACGACGTCGCGGCCGGTCAGGAGCCCCCCGTCCACCCGCACCCGGACGCGGGACCGCAGATCGTTGTCCATCAACACCTGCTGGGTCTCGG
>JAHWJQ010000048.1 GCA_019348305.1 Actinomycetota bacterium | reverse complement strand
GATCTCCTCGATGGCCATCGCTGCCAAGCGGACGGTGTCGCTCTTCATCTCCGCCAACTGCTCGTGGTACCGCCGTCGGGTCTCAACCACGTCACTCAGTCTCCCAGACACGGCGGGGTAGGCCAGGCAGGGTCAGGAGCTGGGACGCTCGTAGCGGTAGCCCAGACCCCGGATCGTCACGATGAGCTCGGGCTGGGAGGGGTCGCGCTCGATCTTGGAGCGGAGCCGCTTGATGTGCACGTCGAGCGTCTTGGTGTCGCCCACGTAATTGCAGCCCCAGACCCGATCGATGAGTGTCTCTCGGGTCAGGACCCGCCCGGCGTTGGTCAACAGGATCTCGAGGAGGTCGAACTCCTTGAGCGGCAGGGCGATCTCCTCTCCCCGCACCATGACCTCGTGGCGCCCGGCGTCGAGTCGCACGTCACCCACGTGCAGCACCGACTCCTCGGTGTCCGCCTCGTCGTTGCGGGGGGCCCGCCGCAGAACGGCCCGCATGCGAGCGACGAGCTCCCGGAGCCGGTAGGGCTTGGTGACATAGTCGTCTGCACCGACCTCGAGTCCCACCACCGTGTCGATCTCGGAGCCCTTCGCCGTCACCATGATGATCGGGGTGCGGGAGCGGCTGCGGATCTCTCGGCAGACGTCGACGCCCGAGAGGCTGGGGAGCATGACGTCGAGCAGCACCAGGTCTGGCTGCACCACGTCGAACACCGACAGCGCCGAGACGCCGTCACGAGCGACCTTGACCAGGAACCCCTCGCGCTTCAACCCAACGACGAGGGCGTCGACGAAGGAGTCCTCGTCCTCCACGATCAGCACGGTGGGCTGGTTCTCGGCCACCGCCATCAACCGGCGTCGGCCAGGAGGCCGACGGGGCCGTGGGCAGGAAGGCGGAAGGTGAAGGCCGAGCCCTGACCCTCCTGCGACTCGACGAGCACGTCGCCCCCGTGGTTGGACGCGATGTGGCGGACGATTGACAGCCCCAGCCCGGTGCCGCCGGTGTCGCGGCCACGACCGCGGTCGACGCGGTAGAAACGCTCGAAGATGCGGTCGATGTCGCGGGAGGGGATGCCGATCCCGTGGTCGCGCACCACGAGCTCGATGGCGTCACCGACGCTGTGGGCCGCCAGCTCGACGGTGGCGCCTTCGTCGGAGTACTTGATCGCGTTCTCGAGGAGGTTGGCCAGGGCGGACACCAGTTGCCGGCGCTGGCCGAGGACGGTCCAGGACCGGGGCACAGCCGCCACTGCGAGCTTCACGGAGCGCAGGTCGGCCGCTGGCCGCACCTGCTCGACTGCTTGGGACACCACCTCGTGGAGGCGGACGGGCTCGTGGCGCGCCGTCTCCTCGGCCTCGAGGCGGCTCAGGTCCAGCAGGTCCTCGATGATCCTCGCCACTCGGAAGGCCTCCTCCTGCATCCGCCCGGCCAGGCGCTGCACCACCCCGGGCTCGTCCTCGGCGGCGAGAGTCTCGGCCAGCAGGCCGAGGGCGGCGACCGGTGTCTTGAGCTCGTGGCTGACGTTGGCCACGAAGTCCCGCCGGACGGCGTCGAGCCGCCGGCGCTCCGACACATCCTCGACCACCACGACGGCCGCGCCATGAACGGGGACAGCCGACAGGACAAGCGTCCGCCGGGGCGGCCCGTAAAGGTCGAGCGGCCGCGAACCTCCCCGGCCGGCCGCCGCCTCGCGCAGCAAGTCCGAAACGGCGCGGACGGCCAGCGCATCGGCCGCCCGCCTGCCCAGTAGCGAGTCCGCCGACTGGTTTCGGAACAGTGTCTCGCCGTCAGGGGTGGTGATGACGACGCCGAGGGGAACCGCCTCGAGCGCGCCGGACAGCGCTGCGGCCAACCGTTGAGCGGCCGCCATCCGGTCGGCGGCGGCGTCCGTTGCCCGACGCAGGTGGGCCAGCGCCTCGGGCAGGTTGTCGCCGGCCGCCGACGACGCGTCGGGGTCGAGGCGGGAGATCACGGCGGCCAGGACATCTCGGGCCCGGCGCTCGGTCCGCCTGCGCTGGAGGGCTGACCAGGCAGCGCCGGCGCAGGCCAGCAGGGCAACACCGGCGAGCAGGAGCTGCACGACGCGACACTAGGCCAGCCGCCAGCTCCGGGGCAGGGGAGCGAGACCGTTTGTGAGAAGTGTTCACTCCTGGTTCACCCCGACGTTGCCGGGTGGGCATCCACGAGGCGACAACGGCCGTATGGTTGGTTCACCCCATGGTGGAGCGCACAAGGAGAGCATTCGACCGGGAACTGGCCGAGCTCGAGACCGACATCCTCTGCGCGGCGGGATTGGTCGTGGAGGCCTTGGCCACCGCAGGCGAGGCGCTGGCCACCCACGACCCTGATCTGGCGACGAAGGTCGTGCACGGCCACGCCGACATCGATCGCGCGACCCACCGGTGCGAGACGAGGGCCTATGAGGTCCTGGCCCGCCAGCAGCCGGCGGCGGGTGACTTGCGCTTCGTGCTCACCGTGGTGCGCCTGTCCCACGAGCTGGAACGGTCGGCCAAATTGGTGCGCCACGTCGCCAGCTTCGCGGCACGGCCCCACGGCTACCTCCCGCCCAGGCTGGCCGGGCTGGTGGCTCGAATGGCCGAGGAGGCGCGCCGGCTCCTGCAGGGCGCCATCGACGCCTACGCCGAGCGCGACGTGGAGCGGGCAGAGGCGCTCGACATCTGGGATGACCGGATGGACGAGCTGCACCGCCAGCTCCTGGCCGAGCTGTTCAGCGCACCGCAGAGCCTAGCCACGACGCTCGAGCTCGCCCTCGTGGGCCGCTACCTCGAGCGGATCGCCGACCACGCCGTGCTCATCGGCGACCGGGTGCGCTACCTGGTGCGAGCAGAGCTGTGACTGACGGCGTTGGCCGCCAGCACTTCCACGACCGCATCGCCTCGCTGCAGGGAGCCGTCGTCGCCATCGGTCGGGAGGTGCAACGGTCGATCGCGGACGCCACCGAGGCCTGGCTGCGGCGCGACTGCGATGCCGGGCGGCGCGTCGACGCCCGGACGGCGGGATGGTCGGCCCGGGCCCGCGACGTGGAGCTGGCGGCGTACGAGCTCATCGCCACCCAGCAACCCATGGCCCTCGATCTCCGCCAGCTCACCACTCTGGTCCGCCTCACCGAGTCGGTGGCCCGCTCCGGCGACCTCGTGGCCCATGTCGCCCGCTCCGCCTGCTTCGAACGCGACGCCGACGCCTTCAGCCCCCGGTTGCGCACCCTCGTGGTGGAGATGGCGACCGTGGCGGCGCGGCTGTTCGGCGACGCTCTGGCGGCCTTCGATGCCGAGGACGGGACGGCGGGGCGTGCGGTGGAGGAGTCCGACCGCGAGCTGGACCTGCTGCGCAACGAGCTGTTCGCCACCCTGCTCGAGGGCGGCGTGGCGACGGCTCCCGCCATAGACCTCGCTCTGCTCGGCCGCTTCTACGAACGCCTGGGTGACCACGCCGTCGAGATCGCCCGCCGCACCACCTTCGTCTCGACCGGCGAGATGCCCGGGCCCACCGCTTAGCAATCCTGGTTAGCAACCCACCTGGAACGCGAAACAGCCGGCGGTCCCCAAGGACCGCCGGCTGTTGTCGGCTGTTGGCGAGTGGCCGCTCGGGCTATGCGGTCTGGCGGCGGGCCCGCCGGAGCAGGAGACCACCGGCGGCAGCACCGAGGCCGAGGACCAGCGGCGTGGTGCTGTCCGTCACGGGACCGGTGCGAGGCAGGGCTGCCGGGCCGCCGACGTCAGGGCCGCTGAGGGTGAAGGTGCCGGTGAGGCCGCCACCACCGGCACCACCACCGGTCACGCCGGCGCCGGTGAGCCCGGCGTTGGCGCCGAAGAAGCGAGCACCGCCAAGGACCCGACCGACCGTTTCGTTGCCGGCCCGGCAGTTGGCCGGGGTGGCATCCACCCTCACGGTGTCGAGGAGTCTGCCGGCCCCCGAGTTGCCGGCGAGCCGGACCGTCACGTTCACCAGCAGTGGCGGATCACCAACCCGGTAGCTCCCGATGTTGTCGAAGGTGACGGTGTTGCCCGACACCACCCCCTGCTCCCCGTTGGGGCCGGTGCCCCCGACCACGGTGAACACCGGGTTACCGCTCTCGCGTGAGACGGTGTCGGTGACCCGGATGTTGGTGAGGTCGCAGGGGAAGGGCCGCAGGGCATCGGCATCGGCGGGGATGCGGATGGTGAAGGTCAGGTCCTGACCAGCGATGGCCGGGTCGGGCGAGGCCGTCTTCACGACCGGGATCTCGCAGTTGATGCCGCCAGAGGGAACCTCGACCTTGGCCTCCATGTGTCCGAGGCGGAAGTCGAGGGCGTTGAGGCCCGAGGCGGCCGGGTTGGGCTGCACGAGGCGGATGCGGGCCACGTCCACCGCCGCCGAGACCAGGGTGTCGGTCACCGTCGGCTGGGAGTTGGGGTTGGGGTTGGTGCCCGGAGCGGCGATGGCCCGGGGGTCCTCGCCCACGGCGACGGCGATGAGCGGGGCCAGGGCGTCGGGCAGCGTCAGCCCCGCGTTGCCCAGGATCTGCTGGGTGGTCAGCTGGCCAGAAAGCGTCTGGCCCTGGAAGACCCGGACGACGGGCGTGGTGGGCGTGATGTCGTCGCCCGTGGGCATGTACTGGACCTTGCCGCCGCCGGGCTTGCCGCTGGCCGCCGCCCGCAGCACCCACTCGCCCAGCAGCTCGATGGTGATGTCGTTGGTCGGGTCGGCATCGGGCGGGAGGTTGAGGCGGACCGGGGCCACGGTGATGTGGGTCTCGCTGGCCAGGCCGCAGGTGCCGTCGCCGTTGTTCACCAGGTAGGTGAAGGAGGTGGACTGCGAGGTGGTGCGCTGGGGCCCCTCGCCGCCGCGCACCGCGGTGGTGTCGGTGGCCAGCACCGGCGCCGTCAGCTGCTCGCCGGTCGGGGCAGGGCCGGCGTTGAGGAGCTGCACGTCATCTGCGTAGCCGAGGCCGAAGCCGAGCGGCGAGCCGAGCATCGGCATCACGAAGCGCTCGTTGAAGGTGGCCTGGGCCTGCCCCCGCAGGACCGAGGCGAAGGCGAGGGGGTTGATGGTCTGCTTGAGCAGCTCCCGGGTGACCAGGTCGGTCTGGAGAGGCGGGGCCGCGCTCGCTTCGGCGGCACCGCCGCCCAGCTTCACCTGGTTGGCATCGGGGTTGTTGGGTGCGGCCTGGCCCAGCCCGACCTCCACGCCCGAACCACGGCCGAAGGCCTCGTTGGCGCCCTGGGCCGGGTGCACGCCCAGGAGCATCTCGTTGGTGAGCGCCGTGGACAGACCCTGGGAGTTGGTCGACGCCCCCGCGAAGGCCAAGGCCGTGTCGGCCACGATGGGGCCGTTCGCTGCCAGCTGCAGGGCGTTGATGTGGATCGCTGAGCCTGTGCTGTAGCCGTTCCAGGCCGTGCTCGACGACGCTGTCGCCTGCGCTCCTGCCGGTCGGGCGGTGGCCACAGCCAACGCCAAAATCATCAGAAGCACGGTCCCTTGCCTGGACCTGCGCGTGAACCCTCGCATGAAGCCACCTTTCACCATGTGCGCATCTTTACTCGGCATCGTGGTTTTGTCCACACAAACGGTGGCGTAATCACCCCAATGCGTCATGGAGCATCCCCTAGTTCGGGGTTGCACCGTACTGGCCGATTTGTACGATGCTAGCGCCGCGACCCAGTTGCGCCACGGATGTGGTAGTTGACAGCCGTGCCGGAGAGCGCCTGGCGATGCTTCCTCCGGCGATTTTGAGTGGCACGACTGATGGCCGTGGGGCCGAAGCAGTCCCCGGTTCGGGGTGCAAATCTCGCCGTCTCAGGCGCCATCCATTAGGTCATTCCGGCCTGTACGTCCGCTCCCATCGTCAAGGACCGATGAGCAAGGACCCGTTGAGCTCGACCTGACCGGGCGGGACGCTCACCCGCACGGTGTCGACTCCCGTCTCGCCCGCCTTGATCTCGCCGATGTCCACGGGGACCACAGCCGAACCCAGCTTGAGCTTGACGCTGCCCTGCCAGTCGAACTTGGTCCTGTTGGTGATCGGCAGCCGCAGGGCCACCCGCCCCTGTCCCGCCGGGCCCACGCCCATGTGAAGGACGAGGCCGCCGCACACTCCTTCGGGCTCGCCTCGGGTGATGCTCCTCGAGCTCACGATGACGGGATCTCCCGATGCGGGAGTGATGAGGGTGAAGGGGATCTCGGCCTCCTCGGCACAGGTGAGCACGTGGGTGAGGCCCCGTAGCGAGGAGGTTACGACCGGGATGAGGAACGTCCCCAGGAGGACGAGAAGCGCCACCCTGGAGCGTAGCGAGGCGGGCATCGCCCCCCAGTGTCGCTCATGGCCGCCGGACCCGGTGCGTACCATCGTCGGGAATGCCACCCCCTGCAGGTCCCCGGAGCTACGCCTCGATGAGGCGGTTGGTGCTCGCCGCCGGCCTGGGGATCCTCGTCCTGCTCGCCGCCGTCATGTACGCCCGGCGAGTCGACACGGTCGAGGTCCTCGCCGTGCTCTTGTTCATCCCCGTGTTCCTGGCTCTGGTGTTCAAGGGTCTCGTGGGCGGGCTGGTGAGCGCAATCGCCGCCACCGTCGTCTATGCCCTGCTGCGGGGCCCGGCGCGCGAGGCGGTGGGCGACGCCCGCTTCGCGGGGCTCGTTCTCTCCCGGGGCGTCGGCTACGTCGCCTTCGGCGTGCTCGGCGGTTGGGCCAGCACCCAGCTCGCCCGGTCACTCGACAAGCTCGAGGTGTACGACCAGGTCGACGACGACACGGGGCTGTTCAATGCCCGGTTCTTCCTGCAGGACACCGGCCTGGAGACGGCGCGGGCACAGCGCTACCAGACGCTGTTTTCGGTCTGCGTCGTCGATGTCGATGTCAGCGGCCTCGAGGCGCTGTCCCGGCGCCGGCGGGCGGCCCTGCTGGCCGACCTCGGCGCCCAGATGAAGGCAGCGGTGCGGTCGGTCGATCGAGCGGTGCACGCCAGGGACACACGAGCCCACCGCTTCGCTGTCATCTGTCCGGAGACGGGCTCTGAGGGAGCGAGGGTCTTCGTAGATCGCCTTGCCGAGAAGATGGCTGCCTTCCTGTCGAGCCGAGGGGTCGCCACCGCAGCCGACGACATCCGTCGCACGGCTTGCACCTTCCCCGGGGACGAGGCCGGCCTCGAGGCCCTCCGGGACCAGTTCGCGGCAATCGACCGGGCGGAGACGCCGGATTCTTCGGGGACGCCGGGGCGCCTGGTCAGCTGAGGCGGGCGTTCTCGTCGGAGAAGACGCCCTGCGGGCTCTCCCGGCCACTGACCACCCAGGCGTGCAGCATCCACGAGTTGCGCCCGCTGGCCCGGCACTGGCGGTAGCCGTCGCCGGCGAAGGCTGGTCCCTCCCGCGTGAGGCAGGTCTGGAGGTGCTGGTGCCAGTGGTCGGCCGGACCGGCGAAGCCCTCCGGAGGGACGGCGCCGATCACGTAGTAGCTGAGGCCGACGAGGCGGCTGTCGGGCGAGTCGCCGTCGAAGAGCAGCATCTCCGGCCGGGCCACGTCGAAGACGTTGTCGACGTCGGAGAAGCGCAGGTAGTGCGACCCGATCAGCGATTCGTAGGGAGCGGCGAGGCTGAAGCCGTCGGCCATGGCGTGGGCCGCCGTCGGGTACCGCGTCGCCAGTGCCCGAGCCGCCGCCAGTTGGAGGTCGAGGCGAGCCGTGGTCTCGGCGTCCATGGCGGGGATCGCCCCCGACCGGCCGTGGCCCGACGCTGCGGGACCAGCACCCCGACCATGTCCGTCGTCTCCCGCACCGCTGGCAACGGCATGACCGTCGTGAGCCGGGCTCAACCGGCTGGCCGCCGCGGCTGCGGTGGCCGACAGGAGCAGTGCCGCCACCACCACGACCGCCGCTGGCGCGGTTCGCCGGGCGCGTGCCCCCTCGCCGGCGTCGACGATCAACCCGCAGCTGGCCCCGCCCGAGCGCCACGACCGCGCGAGCAGCACGACCACGCCCGTGCAGACCAGGGCCAGGCCGCTAAGGAGCAGGACGTGGCCGGCGTTGCCGACCGAGAAGACTGTTTCCCGGGCTGCCAGCTCCGGGTCTTGCCCGTGCAGCCAGGCGTCGATGGCGAGGCCCAGGACCTGGGCCAGCGAGCCCGCCGCGGTCAAGCGCAGCCCGAGGGAGGACAGTCCGTCGCTGGCTCCGGCGCCGGTCACTTCGTCATTCTCGCACCGGGCCGACGCGCAGGTATCTAGCGTTGGCGGAACCGGTATTCTGGGACACGTTTGCAGTTTGCGGCAGCGGACCTTGGGGGTGGTCCGGGACCCTTGGTGCCGGGCAGGCCAGCCGCCGGTGTGAGCACCACTACTCACGTCGGAGGAGACGAATGGCCCTGATAATGGAAAACCCCCGATCCTGGGATGCGAACACGGCGTGGCGTCGAGCCGCCGCGTGCCGCGACCTGGACCCGAACCTGTTCTTCCCGGTTGGAGTCACCGGTGCGGCGGTGGAGCAGATCGGCGCGGCCAAGAGCATCTGCTCGGGGTGCCCGGTGCAGGAGGAGTGCCTCAACTTCGCCATCACCACCAATCAGGAGTTCGGGGTGTGGGGTGGCACCTCGGAGGAGGAGCGCCGGGTGCTGCGCCGCCAATGGCGGGCTCGGGTGCGAGCGCAGCGCCAGGCGGCTGCGTCCTAGGTCTTCAGGGCAGGACGCTCACAGGCTCGTCGCGCTGGGGGGCCGAGCGGGCGGCGGCCGGTGCACCAGCGGTCGAGATCACCATCGTCGCCGCCACGATGGCCAGGCCGCCCACCAGTTGCACGGGGCCCAGGCTCTCGCCCAGCAACAGCGCCCCCAGCACCACCGCCGAAAGCGCTTCGAGGGTCATGACCACCGCGGTGCGGCTGGCCCCGAGCCGCTCTAGCGCCGCGAAGAGCAGGGCGAAGGCGCTGGCGGTGGCGAGGCCGGTGGCGGCCATGAGCCACCAGTGCTCGCCGGGCCAACGGAGCCCTCCGGCGGCCACGCCCACCGACGTCAGGGACAGGGCCGCCCCTGCAGCCACCCACGCTCCGATCACCATGGCGCCCCCGGGCGACCCAGAGGTGCGCGGGGCGGCGCCGGCACCGGCGAGCAGGTACAGCGCGAAGGCGCCGGCGGCGACGAGCGCGAAGGCAGTGCCGGCAGGGGTGATGGAGACGTCGCTCCCGGCCAGCACGACGAGCAACGTCCCGGCGCCCGACAGGGCCAGACCGGCCAGCAACCGCCCGCTCGGGCGCTGCCTCGAGATCGCCGCCTCGACGAGCGTGACAACAGCCGGGTAGGCGTAGAAGAGCAGCGCTACGGCGGCGGCGCTTCCCCGCTGCAGGGCGGCGTAGAACAGGCTCGCCTGGATGGCGTAGCCCACCCCGCCCAGGGCCAGCACGCGCAGTCGCTCTCCCCGGGCCGGCACGAGCGGACGCCGCCCCAGCGCCAAAAGGAGCAGAAGGGCGGCGGCGGAGATGCCGAAGCGGACGCTGAGCGTGGCCTGGGGCCCGAAGCCCTTGGTGGCCAGCAGTCGGTTGCAGATGATGGTGAGCCCGTAGGAGCAGGCACCCGCGGCGGCGAGCAGGGTGCCGAGCTGCTGGCGCCGGCCAGCGGCGGCGGCGACTGCCGCGCCAGCGCCGGCATCATCGGGAATAGAGGGCCTCGATCTCTGACGCGTACTTGGCGTTGATCCCTCGCCGCTTGAGCTTCATCGTTGGCGTCAGCTCCTCGGAGTCCGCCAGCCACTCCTGGCCGAGGATCTTGAACTTCTTGACCTGCTCGACCTGGCTGAAGCGGGAGTTGGCCTCCTGCACGCAGCGGTCGATCTCACTCACCACCTCGGGATGCTCCGCCAACTCGGCCAGCGAGGAGGACTCGACCCCACGGGACCGGGCCCAGCCCGGGGCGACGTCGGGGTCGAGCACCACCAGAGCCGAGATGAAGGGCCGCTTGTCGCCGATCACCGCCGCCTGGCCGATGAGGGGGAACGACTTGAGCGCGGCCTCGATGTTGGCCGGCGACACGTTCTTGCCGCCGGCCGTGATGATGAGTTCCTTCTTGCGGTCGACGATGCGCAGGTACCCCTCGTCGTCGAACTCGCCCACGTCGCCGGTGTGCAGCCAGCCATCCTCGTCCAGGGCTTCGGTGGTCTTCTCCGGGTCGTTCAGGTACCCGACGAAGACGTTGCCGCCCCGGGCGATCACCTCGCCGTCGTCGGTCAGGGCCACCTCCACTCCCGGCAAGGGGCGTCCGACGTAGCCCGGCTTGACGCGGACAGGCTCCCAGGTGAGGGGGCCGGTGTTCTCGGACATGCCGTAGACCTCCGACAGCGGCACCCCGATGGTGCGGTACCACTCGACCAGCTCGACCGGGATGGGGGCTGCCCCAGTGATGGCATAGCGCATCTCGTCCATGCCCAACAGCCCGCGGACCGTCGAGAACGCGACTGCGTCGAGGAACTCGATCATCTGGCGCTCGTCGTCCGACAGTGCCGCCTCGCCCTCGAGGGTCTTTTTCGACGCGATGGGTCTGGCGACGGCGATGGCCTCTTCGAACTTCGTCTTCTTCTCGGGGTCGGCGGCGAGGGCGGCCTGCACGCCGGCATGGATCTTCTCCCAGACCCGGGGCACGCCGAAGGCGATGTTGGGCCGCACCTCGCGCAGGTAGGTCGCGATCTCCGTCACCTCTGGACAGCTGGAGACCTCGTAGGCGGAGACGATGCCCAGGTAGTGGCTGGTCATGCGCTCGGCGATGTGGGCCATGGGGAGGTACGAGACGATGCGCATGCCGAAGACCTCGTTGCGGTCGCTCTCGAAGGCCTGAAGGAGGCTCTCGGCGGTCCAGACGACGTTGTAGTGGGTGATCATCACCCCCTTGGGCGGGCCGGTGGTGCCCGAGGTGTAGATGAGGGTGGCCAGGTCGTGGGGCTCGGCGATCCTGGCCGCCTCGGCCAAGTCCACCGCCTCCTCGCCGAGCAGCGACTCCCACCCCACGACGTCGCCGTCGGTTCCGCTCTCGCCTTCGAGGAGTACGACCTGTTCCAGCATGGGCAGGTCGCCGCGGACCTTCGTAAGCCGCTCGAGGAAGCCCCCGTTCTCGACGATCGCCACTTTGGCTTCGGCGTGGGAGAGCAGGTACTGCACCTGCTCTGGCGACGAGGAGTTGTAGATGGAGAACGGGGTTGCCCCCACGAGGAGCGCGGCCATGTCGGCCACGTGGAACTCGGAGATGTTGCGCACCATGAGGGCCACCCGGTCACCCCGGCCCACCCCCATCCGCGACAGGCCGGCGGCTGCCCGGCAGGCCCGCTCGGCGTACTCACGCCACGTCCACTCCCGCCATTCACCCTCGCCGGTCCGCGACCGCAGCGCCACCCGGTCCCCGTGCGCGGCCACCGTTTCGGCGAAGCGGCTGGTGACGGTGTGACCCTCCACGACCCGGTCGATCTCGGCCTTCTTCTCCGCAGCGGTAGCCATAGCCAGCCTCCTCGTGGATCCGGCGGGCCCCGAGGGACCCTGGGGAGGCTCAGCGTACCGAGGTTGAAAAGCCGACTTGTTGAGTCAACTATTGTGGTCGAAACGAGTAATCGAGGAGCCCGACTTGGTCGGGCATGGGAGGAAGCTCATGACGATTCGCCTGGGCGACGAAGCCCCGGACTTCACCGCCGAGACCACCGAGGGGAAGATCAACCTCTATGAGTACCTGGGGGACAGCTGGGGCGTCCTGTTCTCGCACCCCAAGGACTTCACGCCGGTCTGCACCACGGAGCTGGGGGCCGTCGCCAATCTCAAGCCGGAGTTCGACAAGCGCAACACCAAGGTCCTCGCCGTCTCCGTGGACCCGGTGGAGTCCCATCAGAAGTGGCTGGGCGACATCGAGGAGGTGACCGGCAACTCCGTCAACTTTCCGGTGATCGCCGACCCGGACCGCACGGTCTCGGACCTCTACGGGATGATCCATCCCAACGCCAGCGACACCCTCACGGTGCGCTCGGTGTTCGTGATCGCGCCCGACAAGAAGGTCAAGCTCATGATCACCTACCCGGCGTCGACCGGCCGCAACTTCGACGAGATCCTGCGGGTGATCGACAGCCTTCAGCTCACGGCCAACTACTCCGTCGCCACTCCGGCCGACTGGAAGGAAGGCGACGACGTGATCATCGCTCCTGCCGTCTCCGACGACGAGGCCAAGGAGAAGTTCCCCAAGGGGTTCGAGGCCAAGAAGCCCTACCTGCGGGTGACGCCCCAGCCCAACAGGTAGCGCCCGAGCGGCCCGAGCGGGGTGTCATGGGGCGACGGTGGCGACCTTGCGCCCCCGCCCCCGCCCGGGGATGTGGGTGACCTCGTCCTGCACCCGGTCGATCCCCGGGGTCCGCACCACCGCGTCCTGCACCGCGGC
>JAHWJQ010000047.1 GCA_019348305.1 Actinomycetota bacterium | reverse complement strand
CGGGAATCCCCGTCGCCACGCTGCTGAGCGGTCTCGCCGTCCCCGCCTTCGCCCTCACCGTCGGGTGGCGGTGGGCCTTCGCGGCCGCTGCCCTCGTGCCGCTGGGAGGGGCGGTCGCCCTGCCCGCCGGCCGCATCCCCCGGGGGCCAAGCGGAGACGGCAGCCCTGCCGCCAGCGGCCGGCGCCGCCGTCCGCCGGTATCGCTGCCGCCCCTGGTCGTTCTCGCTGCTGGAATCGGCTTCGGGACCGCGGCGGCGGGAACGCTGGGCGTCTTCTTGGTCGACGCGGCGGTCGCCTCAGGGCTGGGCGAGGGCCCGGCGGGGCTGCTGGTGTCCGGGGGCAGCGCCGTCGGCATCACGTCGCGGTTGGTCGTCGGGCGCCTGGCCGACCGCCGCAACGGCGGCCACCTCCGGGTGGTGGCCTGGATGCTGCTCGCCGGCTGCCTCGCCTACGGGCTCTTCGCCACCGGGATCGCCGCCCTGTTGGTACTGGCCACCCCCCTTGCCTTCGGCGCCGGTTGGGGCTGGCCGGGCCTGTTCAACCTGGCGGTCGTGCGCCAGCACCCCGATGCCGCGGCCACCGCCTCGGGGATCACCCAGACAGGTACCTACCTCGGTGCGGTGGGCGGCCCGGTCCTGTTCGGCACGCTCGTCGAGCAGGTCTCCTACCGCGCCGCATGGCTGGTGGCGGGGGGACTGGCGATGGCCGGCGCCGGCGCCATCGTCGCCGGCCGGCGGATGCTGTTGGGCCAGCGGGCGCTGGAGGAGCTGGATGGGGATCGGCCCTCGATCGGGCCAGGGGGTTGATTCTCGCCGCGGAAGTTGTCAATACTTGCGGGGTTCCACGTCCGCCTGGCGAGGCTGAGGTCCCGCCCCTGGGGAGGTGCCGATGGGTAACCAGCTGCCGCCGGAGACGATTCGGGAGGTCAACCGCGTCTTGGAGAGGGTGTGGGCCGATGTGGCCGAGGAGCGCCGGGCGTCGAAGCAGCGCTTGGTCCGGGCCCAGGAGCTCGTGGCCCGCACCGAGGAGTTGCTAGCCGAGATGCGGGCCAGGGAGGGCCAGCAGTTGGAGGCCGAGCTGACCGACTTCCTGGGCGGCCCCGGGGAGGCTGAGCAAGGCTGACCCTGTCGCACCCCTGGGCCATACTGCGCCGCGGGAAGGGGGGCGAGGGAGCGTGCTGCACATCCACCGGGCGGAGCGGGCCGACCTGCTGGTCGAGGCATTGGGCGACGTGCTCGTCAGGCCCTTGGCCGACCCGATGGCGCGTGAGGTGGTCGCCGTACCTACTCGCGGCGTGGAGCGTTGGCTGACCCAGCGGCTGTCCGGGCACCTCGGCTGTCACTCCGGGGGGGGCGACGGGGTGTGCGCGAACGTAGAGTTCCCTTTCCCCGGCCGGCTGGTGGGAGGGGCGGTGGCGTCGGCCGCGGCCGTCGATCCAGACACCGACCCGTGGTTGCCCGAGCGTTCGGTGTGGCCGCTGCTGGAGGTGGTCGGCTCCTGCACAGCCGAGCCGTGGCTGGCGGTGCTGCGTGCACACCTTGGCTCGGGTGCTGACGACGAGGAGGGCCACACCAGCCCCCGTCGCTTCGCCACCGTTCGCCGCATAGCCGACCTCTATGACCGCTACGGCGTGCACCGGCCGGAGATGCTGCGCTCCTGGGCCGCCGGCCACGACACCGACGGCGCCGGGCGGGCCCTTCCCCAAGACGTGGTCTGGCAGGCCGAGCTGTGGCGACGCCTGCGGGCCAGGATCGGCCAGCCGAGCCCCCCCGAACGGCTGGAGGGGGCGTGCGCCCGCCTCATTTCGCAGCCGGCACTGGCCGAGCTTCCCGAGAGGATCTCGCTGTTCGGCCTCACCCGCCTTCCCGCCAGCTACCTGCAGGTGTTGACCGCGCTGTCGGCTGGGCGCGAGGTCCACCTGTTCCTGTTGCACCCGTCGCCTGTGCTGTGGTGCCGCGTCGAAGAGAGACTGTCCGGCCAGGCCCGGCCCCACCTGCTGCGCCGTGGCGACGACCCCACGGCCCGCCTCCCCCGCAACCCGCTGCTCGCCTCCTGGGGGCGCGACGCCCGCGAGATGCAACTCGTGTTGTCCCCGGGCATCGTCGGCGAAGACGATCATCGGCCGGTGGAACAGCCGGCTGCGACGTTGTTGCAGCGGATCCAGTCCGACGTGCGGGCCGACCGCGAGCCGGCGGGCGCGCCGCTTGGCGGAACCCAGGACCGGCGGCCCCCGCTCGACCCCGCTGACCGCAGTCTCCAGGTGCACGCCTGTCACGGCAGGGCGCGCCAGGT
Source organism: Actinomycetota bacterium (assembly GCA_019348305.1). Next base: position 10,216 of record JAHWJQ010000047.1, on the reverse strand, counting down.
CGAGGTGGTCCGCGACGCCATCTTGCACCTGCTGGCCGACGACCCCACCCTCGAAGCGCGCGACGTCATCGTCATGTGCCCGGACATCGAGACGTTCGCGCCGCTCATCCACGCCACCTTCGGTGCTGGTGAGGCAGAGCACGCGGAGGAGGCCGAGCGGTTGCCCGAGGGCGTCCGGCCGCCCGACCTGCGGGTCCGGCTGGCCGACCGCTCGCTGCGCCAGACGAACCCCGTGCTGGGCGTGGTGGCCGAGTTGCTCGACCTCGCCTCGGCTCGGCTCAGCGCCGCCCAGCTGCTCGACCTCGCCGGCCGCGACCCGGTGCGCCGGCGCTTCCACCTCGACGACGACGACCTGGCCCGGCTGGAGGAGTGGGTGGTGGCCACCGGTGTCCGCTGGGGGCTCGACGCCGCCCACCGGGCACCGTTCAAGCTCGACGGACTGGCGGCCAACACCTGGGCGGCGGGGCTCGACCGGGTGCTGCTGGGTGTTGCCATGGCCGAGGAGGACCAACGGCTGGTCGGCGGGGTGCTGCCGCTCGACGACGTCGACAGCGGGTCGATCGACCTGGCCGGGCGGCTGGCTGAACTGGTCGACCGGGTGCAAGCGGCGATTGCCGCGCTGGCTGGCCCCCTCCCGGTGGCGCGCTGGGCCGAGGCGATCGGCAGGGCGGCCGACGCGCTCACTTCGACCAGCGTCGAAGATGCCTGGCAGCGGGCCCAACTCCAACGCCTGCTCGACGACGCCGTCAGCGAATCCGACGTGGGGCCGGGCACCAGGTCGACGCCCCTGGCCCTGGGCGAGATCCGCGCCCTGCTGGGCGACCGACTGCGGGGTCGGCCGACACGGGCGAACTTCCGCACCGGTCACCTCACCATCTGCACGCTGGTGCCCATGCGGTCGGTGCCTCACCGGGTGGTGTGCCTCCTCGGGCTCGATGACGGCACGTTCCCCCGCCAGAGTGCCCCCGACGGCGACGACATCATCGGCGCCGACCCCCATGTGGGCGATCGGGATGCCCGCAGCGAGGACCGCCAGCTCCTCCTCGACGCGCTTCTGGCCGCCACCGAGCGCCTGGTCATCACCTACACCGGCCGGGACGAGAGGACCAACGCCCCCCGCCCGCCGGCGGTGCCGGTGGGAGAGCTGCTCGAGGTCGTGGAGCGCTCCGTGGGCGGCCCCAACGTCCGGGACCAAGTGGTCCTGCACCACCCGTTGCAGCCTTTCGACCCTCGCAACTTCACCCCGGGCCAGCTCGTGGCAGGCAGGGCCTGGAGCTTCGACCCGGTGGGGCTCGACGGTGCCCGCGCCCTTGGCCGCGTGCGCCGCATCCGGCCGCCGTTCCTGGCCCAGCCGCTCCCGCCCGCCGTCAACGCCGTCGTCGAGGTGGAGCAACTGGTCCGCTTCTTGCAGCACCCGGTCAAGGCGTTCCTGCGGGAGCGGATGGGGATCTCCGTCGCCGACCGCACCCAGGAGCTGCGCGACGCCCTGCCCGTCGAGCTCGACGACCTCGAGAAGTGGCAGGTGGGCCAGCGCCTCCTCGACGCCCGCTTGGCCGGTGCGGACGAACCGGCCTGCCTGGCCGCCGAGCGGGCCCGCGGCACCCTGCCGCCCGGCGCCCTGGCCGGTCCCACCCTCGAGGCCGTGCGGTCGACGGTGGAGAGCTTGCTCGACGCAGCCGAGCAGGTGGGGGCCGGCGGTGGTGAGGCCGCCTCGGTCGACATCAACGTCAGCCTGCCGGACGGCCGGCTGCTGGTGGGCACCGTGGCCGGTCTCGTCGGCAACGTGCTGCGCACCGTCAACTACTCCCGCCTGGGCCCCAAGCACCGGCTGGCGGCCTGGGCCCGTTTTCTCGCCCTCAACGTCGTGCATCCCGAGCGGTGTTTCGAGGCTGTCACCGTCGGACGGGCCAGGGCAGAGGCGAGAGGGCGCACAGTCAGCGTCGCCCGCCTCGCCCCGTTGCCCGGCGACGCCGCGCCCCGTCGCCAATGGGCTCTGGGCCAGCTCGTCGGCCTGGTCTCGCTGTATGACCGGGGCATGTGCGAGCCGCTCCCGCTCTACTGCGGGTCTTCGGCCGCCCACGCCGCCGCCGTTGCCGCCGGCAAGGACCCGACCGCGGCCGCCCGGCGGCTGTGGGAGTCGGAGTGGGGGAGGGACCGGGAGGACCGGGACCTCGAGCACCAGTTGGTGCTGGGCGGTGTCCGCAGCTTCGCCGAGGTGCTGGCGGTGATGCCCTGTGAGGACGAGACCGGCGCCGGTTGGGTGGAGGGGGAGGCCAGCCGCTTCGGCCGTTACGCCCGGCGGCTGTGGGACGACCTGCTGGTGGCCGAGGAGCTGGTCGACCGATGAGCACCACCACCGACCTGCGCCCGTTCGACGTCTGCGGCCCGCTGCCCAGCGGCGTCACCGTGCTGGAGGCCAGCGCGGGAACCGGCAAGACCTTCACCATCGCCGCCCTCGCCGCCCGCTACGTGGCCGAGGGCACGCCCCTGGAGCACCTGCTGCTCGTGACCTTCACCCGCATGGCCACCGGCGAGCTGCGGGACCGGGTGCGCGAGCGTCTGGTGGACGTCGAGCAGGGCCTCGTCCGGGCGCTGGCCGGCGTGGAGCCTGACGAGGACGACGACGTCGTGCGCGTGCTGGCCCAGGGAACGCGGACCGAGGTGGCCGAGCGGCGGGCGCGGCTGGGCGCCGCCCTCTCCGACTTCGACGCCGCCACCATCGCCACGACCCACGAGTTCTGCCAGCACGTGTTGAGCGGCTTGGGCGTGACCGGTGACGTCGATCCGGGTGCGACCTTCGTGCACGATGTGCGCCCCCTGGTCGACGAGGTGGTCGACGACTTCTACGTCCGCAAGTTCCGCGGCGCCGGCAACCCCCCCTTCACTCGGGCCGAGGCCGGCGTCATCGCCCACCACGCCGTGGCCAACCCTGACGCCCTCCTCGTGCCCCACGACGCACCACCGGGCAGCGAGGCGGCCTTGCGCTACCGGTTGGCCGAGGCGGTGCGCCGGGAGGTCGACCGGCGCAAGCGGCGCGCCGGCCTGTTGACCTACGACGACCTCCTCACCCGCCTGAGGGACACCCTGGCCGATCCCGTGGGGGGCGAGGCGGCCTGCCGCCGGCTGCGCTCGCGCTACCGGGTCGCGCTGGTGGACGAGTTCCAGGACACCGACCCGATCCAGTGGGAGATCATGCGGCGGGCGTTCGCCCACGGCGGCGGCACCCTGGTGCTCATCGGCGACCCCAAGCAGGCCATCTACGCCTTCAGGGGCGCCGACGTCTACGCCTACCTCCAGGCGTCCGAGGAGGCCGACGACCGCGCCACGCTGGCCGTGAACTGGCGCAGCGACCAGGGCCTGATCGAGGCCTACGACGCGCTGTTCGGGGGGACCAAGCTGGGCCACGAGGGCATCGCCTACCGCCCGGTGCGGGCGGCGGAGGCCAACCGCCAGCCCCGCCTCGTGGGCGCGCCGGTGGCCGCCCCGCTGCGGGTACGGGTGGTGCACCGCGACGAGCCGGGGCTGCGGCTCACGCCCAGCGGCTACCTCACCGTCCAGCCCGCCCGCGAGCACGTGGCCGCCGACCTGGCCGCCGACGTGGTCCGCCTGTTGTCGTCGGGTGCGGGAGTCGTGAGGCGGCCGACCCACGGGCACGAGACCGAGCCAAGCCAGGTGCGGCCCGGCGACCTCGCGGTCCTCGTGCACCGCCACCGCGACGCCGCGCTGGTACGCGACGCCTTGGAAGCCGTGGGGGTGCCCGGGGTCATCAACGGCGCCGGCAGCGTGTTCGCCACCGCGCCGGCGTGGGACTGGCTGCGCCTGCTCGAGGCTCTCGAGCGGCCCAGCGCTCCGACACCGGTGCGCGGTGCCGTCCTCAGCGCCTTCCTCGGCTGGACCGCCGAACAGGTGGCCACCGCCAGCGACGCCGCCTGGGAGGACGTGCACGCCAAGCTGCACCGGTGGGCCGGTCTGCTGCGGCGAAAGGGCGTTGCCTCCCTCCTGGAGACGGTGACGCTGACCGAGGGGCTGCCGGGGCGAGTGCTGGGCCAAGAAGACGGCGAGCGCGAGCTCACCGACTTACGCCACGTGGGACAGCTCCTCCACGCCGCCGCTACGTCCGAGCAGATGGGCGTTACGGCACTGACCGCGTGGCTGCGCGAGCGCATCGCCGAGTCGGCCAAGGAAACCGACAGCGAGGAGCGAAGCCGGCGCCTCGAATCCGATGCCGAGGCGGTGCAGGTGCTCACCATCTACCGCAGCAAGGGCTTGGAGTTCCCCGTCGTCTACTGCCCCTTCCTCTGGGACCCCGGCTGGATCCCCGACAACGAGCCACCGGTCTTCCACGACGCCGACGCCGCTGACCGGCGCTGCGTCGACGTGGGTGGCGGTGACCATGGCCTCGCGGCCCACAAGCAGCAGTACCTGCGGGAGGAGCGGGGCGAGAAGCTGCGCCTCGCCTACGTCGCGCTGACCAGGGCCCAGCACCAGGCGGTGCTGTGGTGGGCACCGTCCTACGACAGCAGGAACTCACCGCTGTGCCGGCTGCTGTTCTTTCGCGACCCCGACGGCAACGTGGCCGTGGCCGGCAACGCCGCCCCCAGCGACGCCAAGGCGTGGGGGCGGTTCTCCGATCTGGCTGAGCAGTCCGGGGGTCGCATCAGCGTGGAGCGGGCCAGCGGCGCCGACGGCGCTGTCTGGGCCGGCGAGCGCCCGGCGGCACGCCACCTGCGAGCGGAGCGGTTCGCCCGGAGCCTCGACTCCCACTGGCGCCGCAGCTCCTACAGCGGCATCACGTCGGCGGCCCACGAGGCCCGGGTGGCGAGCGAGACCGAGGAGCCGGTGGTCACCGACGAGGAGGCGGCCCTCCGCCCGCCGCCGGAGCTGGCCGCCGCCGGCGGGCCGGGGGCCGACCCGGGTGACGCCGCGCTGCGGTCTGTCCCTTCCCTCCTGTCCGGCATGCCAGGGGGCGTCGAGATCGGCACCTTCGTGCACCGGGTGCTCGAGGAGACCGACTTCACCAGCGCCGACCTCGACGGCGACCTAATGGCGCGGATCGACGAGGAGCGGGAGCGGCGCCATCTGGAGGTGGGGGACCCAGCAGCGGTGGCGGCGGGGCTGCGGGCGGCGATCGAGACCCCGCTCGGGCCCTTGGTGGGTGACATCCGCCTTCGTGACATCGGGCGCGCCGATCGCATCGACGAGCTCGGGTTCGAGTTGCCGCTGGTCGGCGGCGATGCCCCGGTTGGGGCGCTGTCGCTCGAAGACGTGGGGGGGGTGCTGCGACGGCACCTCCCGGGCGACGACCCACTGGCGGGCTACGCCGACCGCCTGCGCGACCCGGCGCTGCTGGGTGAGCTGCGCGGTTACCTCTCCGGCAGCGTCGATCTGGTGCTGCGTACCCGCGACGCGGGGGGTGCCCCGCGCTTCGCAGTAGTCGACTACAAGACCAACGTGCTGGCCGCCGGTGGGCAGGACCTGAGCGCCTGGCACTACCGCCCTTCCGCGCTGGTGCAGGAGATGTACCGGTCCCACTACCCGCTGCAGGCACTGCTGTACACGGTCGCCGTGCATCGTTACCTGCGCTGGCGGCTGGCCGGTTACCACCCCGAGCGCAACCTGGCCGGGGTGTTGTACCTCTTCCTGCGGGGCATGGGGGGTGCTTCGACTCCGGTGGTCGACTCCGAGCGCTGCGGGGTGTTCGCCTGGAAGCCGCCCGCCCCGCTGGTGGAGGCGCTGAGCGACCTGTTCGACCGCGGGGCGGCGGCATGAGCGGGGCGGGCGTGGATGTGGAGGTCGACCCCTTCGATGTCCGTCGCGTCCTGCGCTGCCCGGAGGTGCTGGCGCCCTTCAACGAGATGGGCGTGCTCAGCGGCCCAGACATCCACGCCGCGCTGCGGCTGGCCCGCCTCGGCGGCGACGGCAGCGACGCAGTGGCGCTGGGGGCGGCGTTCGCAGTGCGGGCGCCGAGGCTGGGCCACGTCTGCACCGACCTGCACACGATCCGCGAAACTGTGGCCGTCGACGCCGATCTGGCTGACCTGGCCGCGCTGCCCTGGCCGGATCCCGATGCTTGGGTCGCCCAGCTGTCCGTCAGCCCCCTCGTCGCCGTAGGGGCGGCCGCGGCGGACCGTCCCCTCCGGCTGCTGGGCAGCCGCCTCTACCTCGACCGCTACTGGCGGGAGGAGCGACAGGTGGCGGCCGACCTGGCCAGCCGGGCCGAGGAGGTGGCGGCCGGCGTGGACATCGAAGATCTGGCCGAGGGGCTGGCGCGGCTGTTCCCCACCCCCGACCTCCAGCGGCTGGCGGCCGCGAGTGCGGTGCTGCGGAGGTTCTCGGTGGTGGCCGGCGGCCCCGGGACCGGCAAGACGACCACTGTCGCCCGCATCCTGGCTCTGCTGTTCGAACAAGCAGCCGCAGCCGGCGCTCCGCCGCCGCTGGTGGCCCTGGCCGCCCCAACGGGCAAGGCGGCAGCCCGGCTGGAGGAGGCGGTGCACCAAGAGACGCGGTCGCCCGAGATCGCCGAGCGGGCGAAACCCCACCTGTTGGCGCTGCAGGGGTCGACCATCCACCGCCTGTTGGGCTGGCGGCCAGGCAATCGCAGCCGCTTCCGTCACGACCGCGGCAACCGCCTGCCCCACGACGTGGTGATCGTCGACGAGGCCTCGATGGTGTCCCTCTCGCTCATGGCCAAGCTGGTGGAGGCTGTGCGCCCGATGGCGCGGCTGGTACTCGTCGGCGATCCCGAGCAGCTGGCGTCGGTGGAGGCCGGAGCGGTGCTGGGCGACGTCGTCGGGCCCGCCGCTGACGGGTTGTTGTTGCGCGGCGCGGCCCACGAGTGCCTCATGCAGGTGGCGGGCCAGGAGGTGCCGGCGACTGAACCGCCGTGGGGGGCGACGGTCGGTGACGGCATCGTCGTGCTGCGCCGCGTCCACCGCTTCGGCGGGGGCATCGCCGCTCTCGCCGAAGCGATACGGGCCGGGGACGCAGAAGCGACGGTGGCAGTCCTGGTGGACGGCGGTCACGACGACGTGGTGTGGATCGACACCGACGTGGCGGCCGACGCCGGCGGCCCGCTCGACCCCATCCGCGAGGCCGCCGTGGCCGCGGGCCGAAGGGTCACCGAGGAGGCCAGGGCAGGCCGCGCCACCGAGGCCCTCTCCGCTCTCGGGCGGTTCCGCCTCCTGTGCGCGCACCGCCACGGTCCCTACGGCGTCGAGACGTGGATGGCCCAGGTCGAGCGATGGCTGCACGAACAGACAGCCGATCTCGACCTCGGCTGCGCCGTCGTCACCGACGGAGCCGGCAAGTGGTACGCCGGGCGGCCGCTGCTGGTGACCGAGAACGACTATGGGCTGCGCCTCTACAACGGTGACACCGGCGTCGTCGTGGCCAACGGCGACGGCCGCCTGTCCGCCGTCTTCGAGCGCCGGGGAGAGTTGCTGCGCTTCAGTCCCACCCGCCTGTCGGCGGTCGACACCGTCCACGCCATGACCATCCACAAGAGCCAGGGTTCTCAGTTCGACCAAGTGGCCGTGGTGCTCCCGGACCCCACATCCCGGATCCTCACGAGAGAGCTCCTGTACACGGCCACCACCCGGGCCCGTCGCCGGCTGCTGCTGGCGGCGACCGAGGCGACGGTGAGGGCGGCGGTCAACCGGCCCATCGCCCGTGCGTCCGGCCTTCGTTGCTTGCTGTGGGCCGGTGGTTGAACGCCGCCGTCCGGCCACCAAGCGATTTTGGGGATGTCCGCGCACCTGTGCGGTGCGTAGACAACCCCAGAAGCAGGTGGCGGCGTAGCCTCGCAGGTCGTGCCGCCACGCATCGCCCTGGCCGCGTGCTCTCTGTGGCCGACCGGGAGCGGTGACCACGCCGGGTTGGCCGAGGCGGTCGCCGACCGTGGAGTGCGAGCCGACTGGGTGCCGTGGGACGATCCCAACGCCGACTGGTCCGACTACGAGCTGGTTTTGCTGCGCGAGACGTGGGACTACCCGGCGAAGCTCGCATCCTTCCTGGCCTGGGTGGACTCGGTGGCGATGGTGACTTCGGTGCTCAACCGGCCGGCGGTGGTGAGGTGGAACCACCACAAGCGCTACCTGCAGGAGCTCAGCGCCGCCGGCATCCCCACCGTCCCCACGACGGTGGTGACCAGGGGCGCCGCCGAACCCGTCGCCGCGCTGGGGGAGTGGGGCGCCGAGACGGTGGTGGTGAAGCCGGCTGTCGGCATCGGCGGCAACGACGCAGAGCGGGGCCGGTCGGATGACCCCGCCACAGCCGCGCACGTGCGGGCCCTGCTCGCTGGCGGCGACGTGCTGGTCCAGCCCTACCAGGAGAGCATCGAGACGAGCGGCGAGACCTCGCTGGTCGTGCTCGGCGGGCGGGTCAGCCACGCTGTCACCAAGCTGCCCGCCCGAGGTGAGTTCCGGATCCACGAGCACCGTGGCGGAAGCTACTCAGAGGTGGAGCCGACGGCCGCCCAGGTCGAGTTGGCGCTCCGGGCGTGCGAAGTGGCCAGCGCCCTCACCGGCGAAGACTTGATCTACGCCCGCGCCGACCTCGTCGCCGGCGACGGCGGGCGCCCGCTGCTCATGGAGCTGGAGCTGATCGAACCATCGCTGTACCTCCACACTGTTCCCGCCGCCACCGACGAGCTGGCCGATGTCGTCATCACGGCACTGGCCCCTTGACAGAACCCCCGTAGCTCGCGGGCTGGCGCTGCTGCCACACTGGGGTGTGCGCGAGTGGCTCCCGTGAGCGCCGGCCTGCCCCGCACCATCCTCCACGTCGACATGGACAGCTTCTACGCGTCGGTGGAGGTGCTCCTCGACCCGACCCTCCGGGGCAAGCCGGTGATCGTGGGAGGCAGCGGCGACCGCGGTGTGGTGGCTTCGTGCAACTACGAGGCCCGGGCCTTCGGCATCCACTCGGCCATGCCCTCGCTACGGGCGCGGCGGTTGTGCCCCCAGGCGGTGTTCCTCCACGGCCGCTTCGACCTCTATGCCGACTACAGCCGGCGCATCCACGAGGTATTCCGCTCCTACACCCCGCTGGTCGAGGGGATCTCCCTCGACGAGGCCTTCCTCGACGTGACAGGGGCCCGGCGGCTGTTCGGCACCGGCGAGCAGATCGGACACGCCATCCGCGAGCGCATCGCCGGCGAGCTGGGACTGGGCTGCGCCGTGGGGGTGGCGGCGTCGAAGTTCGTGGCCAAGCTCGCGTCGAAGGCGGCCAAGCCGAGGGCGGCCCGCAGCGGCACCGTCGCCGGCGCCGGCGTCCTCGTCGTGCCAGCGGGGGAGGAGCTCGCCTTCCTCCACCCGTTGCCCGTCGAGGCCCTGTGGGGAGTGGGGCCGGCGACCCAGAAGCGCCTGGCCCGCTTCGGCATCGAGACGGTGGGCGACCTGGCCGCCCTTCCGGTCGAGACGCTGGTGTCGGCCCTGGGCGCCGCCCACGGCCGGCACCTCCACGACCTGTCATGGGCCCGCGACGACCGCGCCGTGGTGGCGGAGTCCGCCCCCAAGTCGGTCGGCCACGAGGAGACCTACGCCCGCGACCTCCACGACCACGAGAGCCTGGGCCGGGAGGCGGTTCGCCTGGCCGACGCCGTGGCCCACCGCCTGCGCAAGGCCGGCATGGAGGGACGAACGGTCACGATCAAGGTCCGCTTCCACGACTTTCGCACGATCACCAAGAGCCACACCCTGGCCGCGCCCACGTCCACGGCGGCCCTCCTGGCCCGCGTGGCCAAGGACCTGCTGCGCTCGGTCGACCCCGGGCCCGGCGTGCGCCTCTTCGGCCTGAGCGCCACCAACCTCGCCCCCGCCAGTGACCAGCAGTTGAGCTTGGACGGTGCCGTCGCCGACGAGGGCTGGGAGCAGGCATCCCGGGCGGTCGACGCCATCCGAGGGCGCTTCGGCGACTCGGCGGTGGGGCCGGCGGTCCTGGCCGAATCCGGTCGCATCCGCACGAAGCGCCAGGGCGACACCCAGTGGGGCCCCGACCAGCGGGGCAACCAGGGCCCGAGCGGCCCCCCAGAGCGGGGCAACCAGGGCCCGAGCGGCCCCCCAGAGCGGGGCAACCAGGGCCCGAGCGGCCCCCCAGAGCGGGAGAACCAGGGCCCCGATCCGAGGCAAGATGGCAACGACGGCGGGGGTCGGCGCGGGTGACGACCCCCGTGGGCTGCGCGATGATGGGACAGGTCTCGTTTCTCTTGGCCTGAAGG
>JAHWJQ010000046.1 GCA_019348305.1 Actinomycetota bacterium | reverse complement strand
GCCGGAGTTGGTGGCGGCCGCGCCGTTGACCGTGGACGACGCCGCCGAGGCGTTGCCCGTGATCGGGACGCGGAAGACGCGTGCGTCGCTGGGGTCGGCGTCGCGGCTGGCGACGAAGAAGAGCACCCGGCTGCCGTCGGCAGCAGGTCCGGTGGCGACCAGGGAGGAGTTGACGGTGAACCCGTCCGTGCCCGCGACGTCGACGTCGGCGCGCACGCGGGTGCCGCTGGCCTCGTCGATCTGGGCGATCTCGATGTCCGCGCCGCCCGCGCTGTCGTCGTCGTCGTTGTGCACGGCCAGCAGCTGACCCAGGCCCATGGCCGTGGAGGTGCTGCCGAACGAGACGCTGCCGCCGTTGCCGCCCGGGGGCTGCAGACGTTCGCCTTCTTCGGGGCCGAGGCCTACGTGACCCTGGCGCTGGTCGAGGTACGGGGCCAGCGGGCCGCTGTCGCGGGGCTGGCGCTGACCGCCGCCACGCTGGCCTGGACGGCCGGCGCCTGGCTCCAGGACCGCCGCGGCCACCTGTGGGGCCGGCGGGTGCTCGTGGCGCGGGGCTACCTCCTCGTCGCCCTGGGCGGTGTGGTTACGGCCGCGGTCCTCGTCGAGGCCGTCCCCGTGGCCGCCGCTGTGGCGGGGTGGGCGCTGGCCGGCCTGGGAATGGGCCTGTCCTACAGTGGCCTGTCGCTGATCGTGCTGTCAGAGGCCCCGCCCGGCGGCGAAGGGGCTGCTGCGTCGGCCCTGCAGCTGTCCGATGTCTTGGGCATGGCGCTCGGCACCGGCCTGGGCGGGGCCGCCATCGCCGTCGGCGACGCCTTGGGGGCGTCCCCCCGGCCGGGCGTGGCCGTGGCCTTCGGCCTCGGCCTGGTTGCCGCCGTTGCCGCCTGCGGCGTGGCCCGGCGGCTCCCCGGCGCCGGAAAGCCCCGTCAGTCGATGGGCAGGCGGCTCAGGAGCTCGGCCTTGGTCTCTTCGAACTCCTCGTAGGTCACCGCACCCGACTCGAAGCGCTGGTGCAGCGTCTCCACCAGCTGCAACAGGTCGGCGGCCGACACCGGCCCACTGTTGTCGCCGGCGAGATCGACCACACCCTCCCCGGGCTCGCCTGGCTCAGACCCCCGGTCCTGGCGCCGGGCCCGCTTGGCGTCAGCCTTGGCCTTCTTGGCCTGGTCGCGCTGCAACTTGGCGAAGCTCGTCCTCTGCGTGCCCATGTGCACCTCCTGGCATCTATGGTAGATGCTCCCAGGTTCAACCGGGCAGTTGGGGGACGGACCGGGGCGTAGCGTGGGCTCGGAGGTGGTCGGCGTGCGGGTGGACATCGGCAGCCTTGGCGAGTTGCAGGAGAAGGGGTGCCTGGTCGGCAAGGCCGGGTCGCAGCCGGTCTGTGTCTTCTGGCACGAGGGGCGGCCCTACGCGCTGGACGACCGCTGCCCGCACATGGGGTTCCCCCTCCACCGCGGCACCGTCGAGAACGGGCTCGTCACCTGCCACTGGCACCACGCCCGCTTCGACCTCTCCTCGGGAGGCACCCTCAACCTCTTCGCCGACGACGTCCGGGCCTATCCCGTCGAGATCGAGGGCGACCAGGTGGTGGTGATCGTCGAGGACTCGGCCGGTCACCGGGCCCAGGAGCACCACCGGCGCCGGCTGGTGGAGGGGCTCGAGCAGGGGCTGACGCTGGTGACGGCCAAGGCGGTGCTGGGACTGCTCGACCACGGCGCCCCGGTCGAAGAGGTGGTCGGCGCCGGCGTGGAGTTCGGCACCACCTACCGCGACGCCGGCTGGGGCGCCGGCCTGACGGTGCTGGTGGCGATGGCCAACGTGGTGCCCCACCTCGACCCGCCCGAGCGGCCCCTGGCGCTGGTGCACGGGCTGGCGTTCGTCTCCCGCGACACCAGGGGACGCCCGCCCAGCTTCCCCCTGCGCCCGCTCGGCTCGGTCGGCGTGCCGGCCGAGCGGCTGGCCCAGTGGTACCGGCGCTTCATCGACACCCGCAACCGTGACGGGGCCGAGCGCATCCTGTTGACGGCGCTGGAGGCCGGCCTCGCTCCGGAGAAGGTGGAGGCGATGATGACGGCGGCGGCCACCGACCACATCTTCCTCGACGGCGGCCACACCCTCGACTTCACGAACAAGGCCTTCGAGGCGGTCGCTCTGCTCGGAGCGGACAGGATGGGCCAGGTGCTGTCGAGCCTCGTCCCCGGCACCGCCCGGGCCAGCCGCTCGGAGGAGGAGGGCCGATGGCAGCACCCCCACGACCTGGTGGCCCTGGTACGCGACGCCTCGACCCGCCTGCCGGGCCTCGTCGACCAGGGCGAGGCCCACCGTGGCCGCTGGGACGACGTCACCGGCCTCGCCTGGGCGATACTGGGCGACGACCCCGCCGCCATCGTGGAGGCGCTCTGCGCCGCCCTCGCCGGCGGCGCCTCCCCCGAGCAGGTGGGCCGGGCGGTGGCCTACGCCGCGGCCCTGCGCATCACTCGCTTCCACACCCAGAACGACCACGGCGACTGGGACGTGGTGCACCACGCCTTCACCGCCGCCAACGCGCTGCACCGGTCACTCGTGCGGGCCCCGACGCCGGAGCTGCTGCGGGGGGTGTTCCACAACGCCTTGAAGGTGTACCTCGACCGCTTCCTCAACGTGCCCGCCGCCCGCCTGCCCGGTGCCGACGGCGGGGCCGACCTTGCCGACCTGCAGGGGTGCTGGGACCAGCAGGGCCGGGTGGACGACGCAGGCGCCATCGCCTACCGGTGGCTCCGCAGCGGCGGAGACCCCCGGCCGCTGATCGCCGCCCTCGGCCGGGGCTTGCTGGCCGAGGATGCCGGCTTCCACTGGTTCCAGACCTACGAAGCGGCCGTACGCCAGTTCCATGCGTGGCCCCCGGGTTCTGAGGAGGCGGCGCTGGTGCTCACCGGGTGCGCCCGGTTCCTGGCCGCCCACACCCCCACCCGCCGCGAGCTCTCCCAGGTCGTGCGGGTGGCCACCCGCCTGCGCCGGGGCGAGCCGCTGTTCGAAGAGACCGACTGAGCCCGACTCCGCGGCCCGACTCCGCTACAGGGTCTGGTTGGCCAGGCGCAGGTGGTGAGCCGACCACCGCCGCAAGCCGGCCAGCCGGCGCTCGTCCAGCACCTCGCAGGCCCAGCCCCAGTGGATCGACACCCAGTCACCGGCGACGACGTCGTCGGTGAAGCCTTGATCGGACAAGGCCCGCTGCACCCGCTCCAGCGCCGGCGGGCCCAGTTCGAGACGTCCCTCCACCAACGTGAGCGGCTGTCGCTCGACCAGGAGTGAGGAGGGCTCTACGGCCCGGACCTGTCCCCAGCTGACGCGGCAGTTCTCCATGGCCGCCATGCCAACCTCCTGGTGTTCGAGCCGGCGGTACACGTCGAGGACGTGGAACAGGTGGTGAGGGCGGGCGCCCTGGGGCGGCTTGCGCAGCACCTCCTCGCGCAGCTTGCCGGTGAGCTGGCGGCCGAAGCGTTCCTCGAGCGTGCGGTGCAGGACGCTGGCCTCAACCCGGTCGAGCAGGTCGTTGCCCAGCCAGTAGGCGTCGACCACCCGCCGGTCGAAGACGTCGGCGATGCCGTTGGCGGCGGCGATGGTGTGCAGGTACGGCATGGCGCCGGTGAACTTGGCCAGCAGGGGGGCCAGAGCGGTGCTCGCCCGCCTCGTCACCGCGTGTTCGAAGAGCGCGTCGTTGTCGTTCCCACCGCAGTAGCCCAGGTGGTTGGGCATGAAGGCGTAGTGGATGAAGGCCAGCAGCCCGGAGGAGCCCTCCACGGTACTGTCGCCGATCGGTGTGGCTGCGGGCACCGCGCCCAGGCTAGGGGGGGCGGAGGCCGCCGGCGTCGCGGTCCCTCAGTCCCGCCGGTCGCGATCGCCGCCGGTGGGAGGGTCGGAGTCGGGGTCCGATGTCGACCTGGTGAAGCGGAACACGGCTTCGTGCACGCTGCCGTCGTCGAGAGTGAGGGTGAAGGTCTTTTCCGTTCCTGCCCACGCCCTGTCCGTCTTGGCCACCAGCATGAAGTGGTCCTTGTCGGCGTTGTAGCTGAGCTGATACTCCACCTCGTCGCCGGAGAAGGTGGCACTGCGCACCGAGGACAGGGTCGTCACCGTGTTGCCCTGGGCGTCGGTGAGCCTCCACTTGAAAGGCACCGCTGCGCCCGCGGTGACCCAGTTCGTCTCGGTGTTGGACACCGGCGAGAAGAAGCCGTCGAAGGAGTACCGGCAAGCCTTGCCGCCGGCCTGCCCGCACTGCGGCTCGACCTGGGCCGGCGGCTCATCCTTCGACGGTGGCGGGGCGGTCGAGGCGGTGTCGGGGGCTCGCGTGGTGGTGGGCGCGGCGGCGCCGTCGCGCCCTGCCCCCGCCGGCGTCCCGCCCCGGCGGGGCGGGTCGGTGGTCGTCACCGCATCGGCCAGCTCGTCCGCCTCGACGGCCTCGGCGCCCGCCACCTCCGTTCCGTCGGTGGCCTCCTCGCCGACAACCGCGCCCTCGACCGGCGTCAGCTCCTCGAGTGTCGCGCCCTGGCTGGAGGGCGGCCGAGCGGGGGGACGAGCCTTCTGCTGGGCGACCGCGGGCGGCGACGCCGGCGGCACCGGGGCTTCGGTGACGTGCACCAGGCCGACCGTCGAGATGAGCGAGACGCCGCCCAGGGCAACGGTGCGGCCGACGGTGTCAACGGCCTTGCGGGCCATCCCCAAAGCGGCCAGGACGGGCATGGCGCTGATGAAGGCCAGCGGTCCCATCACCCACCGGAGCCTGCCGAGGGCGACGTTGAGGAAGGCCCGCACCACCGTGGGGTCGAAGTGGCTGCCGGCCTGGCGGGCGAGCTCGGCCCGGGCTTCTGCTGGGCTGATCCCCGCGCTGTACGACCGGACGGACGTCATCGCGTCGTAGCTGTCGGCGACGGCGACGATCCGCGCCGCCAGGCTCAGCTCCTGGCCGGCGAGGCCGTACGGGTAACCCGTCCCGTCGAAGCGTTCATGGTGCTGCTCGATGGCCGTGGCCCACGGGCCGAGCCACTCCACCAGTGGCGCGGCCAGGAGGGCGCCCTCGAGAGGATGTCGACGCAAGATCTCCCAGTCGTCCTCGGTGAGGGCGTGGTGGCTGTTGAGGGTGCTGGAGGGGACGCTCAGCTTGCCCACGTCGTGGAGCAAGGCCGCCCACCGCAGCCGGTCCCGGGCCTCCTCGTCGAGGCCCATCTCCTCGGCGATCAGGTCGGCGTAGGCCCGCACCCGCTCGGAGTGCCCCCGGGTGCCCCGGTCGTGGGTGTTGAGGCTGGCGGCGAGCGTGAGGATGGTCCGGGCGGCCACTGCCGGCTCCTGGTGCCCCTCCCGCAGCTCCTCCACGGCCCGGTCACGCAGCACCTTCGTCGAGCCGCTGCGCAAGGCGACCCCCAACCGTGACGGCGCGCGGTCGGGAAAGACCATCGACAGCCTGAGCAGCGCGGCCAGCGGGAGCACTCTGCGGGCCAGCCGGTCGAACACGACCAGCGCGAACCCCGCGGCGGCCAGCACCGTCGTCCACCACACCAGGGTGGCGGCCACCGTGGACGGCCGGGGCAGCACCGCCGACAGCCCCCACCCGGCGGCCAGCGAGGCAACGAGGGGCAGAGCGAAAGCCACCGCCCTCAACGCGGCCGCGAGGCCGGGCCTCCCGTGCCAGCGCTGTTCAGCAGGGGGGGCGGCGGGCGCGGCGACCCGTGGCCTCGGGTGGGACCGGCCGGCGGCCCGGCGGCGCTCGAGAAGGTGACGGTCGGCGGCGTCGAGCAGGGACTCCGCCGTGTCCTGACCGGTCGCCGCAGCCGCGCCCCAGCTGAAGAGGGGCGGGCTCGACTCGGAGATCCGCTGCACCACCGCGGGGACACCCTCCAGCGGCGTGTCGGGCAGCAGGACCACGAACTCGTCGCCACCCAGCCGGTAGGCCGAGTCCCCACCGCGCAGTGCAGCGCAGATGGAATCGGCCAGCCGGCACAGCGCCCGGTCCCCCGCAGCGTGGCCCTGGCGGTCGTTGATCTCCTTGAGGCCGTCGAGGTCGCTCATGACCAGGCTCAGGCGCCGGCTGCCCCGGTGGACCTGCGCCAGCTCTCGCGCGAGATCACGCTCGAGCGCCCGCCGGTTCAACAGCCCCGTGAGCGGGTCGAGGAACGCTGCGTCTTCGAGACGCCGTGCCGTCTTGGAGGCGCAGCGGGCGGCGAAGCCGTCGATGGCGGCGTTGAGGCGCCGCAGCCCTTCGGGGAGGTCGTCGGGCGGAAGCTCCCGCGTCATCCGGCTCTGGAGGACCTCCCGCAGGCAGCTGAGCTGGCGGATGACGACCTCCACGCCCACCTCGGCGTCGACGAGGGCATCGGCGACACGGTCGAAGTCGCGGCGCGGCGGCGAGGAGGGGTCGTCGTGGCCGAGGGCGGCCACGATGGCGAGCACCATCGAACGGTCGAGGGGGTCTCCCCCCAGAGGCTGGAGGTCTTCGGGCGCGCAGGCAGCCCGCCATTCCGCAGTGATCGCCCCGACTTCAGAACGCAGCTGCTCGAGGGGACTACCGCCGGTCATCAATCACTCTCCGTGCACGAATGGTGCCATACAGAGTGCGTGTGTACCCACTACTTGTAAAATTCAGCGCGAGTTCAGGGGTTTTTGGTTTTCTTCATGCCTGCCACGGCGGCCTGGCCCCGGAGTACAGCTCCACGGGGACGGTTCCCGAGTCGTTCTTGTTGTACGACCAGTCCGGCTGCTTGTGCCGATGGCGGTCGTCGAGCACGGCCCGGCCCGCCCGGATGTCGATGAGCTCGGCGATGAGCTCGGGCTCCACCGCGGGGGCGCCCCCCGACAAGTGGGCCGCCACCTCGTGCTCGAAGTGCTCGATGATGCTGGTGATGACCAGCTCCTGCTGGGTGGCCAGGTAGCAGCGCGATCGTTCGGCCACGGTGCCCAGGCGCTTGCGGATGACGTCGTAGTCGTGGCTGACCGCCTCCGAGGCGCTCACCTTGACCAGGGAGCGGGTGAGGGTGAGGCCGTCGAGCTTGCAGGGCGAGCACTGGCCGCACGACTCGATGGCAAGAAAGCGGGCCACGCCGGCGGCGACGGCGGTCATGTCCACGGTGTCGTCGAAGACGATGAACGCCCCCGAGCCGAGACCACTGCCCACCGAGGCGAGGCCCTCGTAGCTCACCGGCGCGTCGAGCATCGACTCGGTGATAATCCCGTTGGCCACCCCTGACAGCACCGCTTTGATGGTGCGGCCCCGCTGGGGCCCTCCGCCGATGGCCTCGATCACCTCGCGCAGCGGGGTCCCCATCCGCACCTCGCCGACGCCATGTCGGCGGGTACTTCCCGTCACCGTGCAGACCATCGTGCCCGGCGACTGCTCGGTGCCCACCGTACGGAACCAGGCCGGCCCCCGGGCCACGATGCGCGACACGTTGGCCAGGGTCTCGGTGTTGTTGACCAGCGCCGGCGGGGCGGGCTCGTCGACGGCGGCGGCGGACTGCAGGCCACGGCGGAACGTGGGAACGATCCGCGGGAACGGCCACCGCCCGTCGATGGTCTCGAGCAGCGCGCTCTCCTCGCCGTAGAGGTACTCGTCGGGGCCTTCGAACACCTCGAGCTGCAGGCCGTCGCTCCAGCCCACGTCCTCGGCCTCTTCGATGGCCGACCGCATACGGTCGACCTCACCGCCGAAGGATCGCTTCATGGCGAAGATGATGAGGTCGGCCCCCACCGCCCGGGCGGCGATGATCGCCCCCTCCACCACCAGGTAGGGGTTCCGGCGCAGGATCGTGCGGTCCTTGAAGGTGCCGGGCTCGCCCTCGGCAGCGTTGACGATCACCGTCGCCGGCGTCTCCGCCGTGCGGTTCGCCGCCACCGTCTGCCACTTGCGGCCGGCGGGGAAGCCCGCTCCACCCCGGCCCCTGAGCCCCGATTCCAGCACCCGGTCGATGATGGCCTGGGGCTCCATGCGGTTGGCCGCCCGGATCCCCTTTCCGCCTCCCCGGGCGATGTGGTCGTGCATCGAGATGATCGGCCTCGTGTACAGGACACGGTGCACGAGCGTCATGAACCGATACTACCCGCCCACCCTGTGATTGCGTTCACGTTCACAACCTAGGCCGCGCTCCAGCGAGAAGCGGCTCCGAGAACCGGCCGTGGTTAGAGTGCCCGTCCATGGAGATCGAGCCGCTCATCACCCGGGCAGTGCTGACGGTGGAAAAGAGCGACAGCCTGAGAGACGCGGCCGTCTGGATGATGGAACGCGGTGTCGGGTCGGCCGTCGTGATGGCCGACGGGAAGCCCACAGGGATGATCACCGACCGCGACGCCCTTCGGGTGATCGCGAGGGACGTCGATCCCGGCGCCGTCACCGTGGCCGACTGCGTCCTCAAGGGCGTGAAGACGGTGCCGCCCTCCACCGACGTGATCGAAGCGGCCCGCATCATGAGGGACAAGGGGTTTCGCCACCTGGCCGTCGTCGACGACGAGGGCAACCTCATGGGGGTGTTCTCCATGCGCGACCTGGTGGTCGGCCTGCTCCAGGAGCGCGGGCTACAGACCTGACCGGCGGGCTCGGGGCGCTCGCCGGCGCTTTGGGCAAGCTGAACGTCGCATGGCGACGTTCAGGCTGCCCGGACGTCGACTTCGTCGCTGCACAAGAGCCGCTGGCCCCGCAGGCCGTGGCCGGCCCGAGACACGCTGCCGTGTTCACCCACAGTCAGACTCCGGGGGGGCGGAACCACGCCGACGCAGAACACGACCGTCTCCACCGGGTCAGGGAGCTGGGCGAGGCCGCCGTCGTGTTCGGGGTACAGCGAGCGGCCCTCGAGCGGGAGCGGCACCGCGAAGCTCTCCTCCAGGGTGTGCCCAGAGCCGAGAACGGTCATCTCGATCTCCCATGGGGCGTACAGCTCCACTCCCTCGGGACGG
Source organism: Actinomycetota bacterium (assembly GCA_019348305.1). Next base: position 3,708 of record JAHWJQ010000046.1, on the reverse strand, counting down.
GTGAAGGTGCGCTTGGCCAGCTCCACCAGGCCCCCGCCGCGATGGGTGACGTACACCTGGGCCGGGTCGGTCGCCAGCGGCGTGCCCGCCGGGGCCTCCTTCGCCGGCACGCGGTTCAGGACCAGCAGGCTCGCTCCGGAATCGTTGGACAGGCGGTAGGAGACGTCGAGCACGCCGGCGGCCCTCTTCACCGACGCCTCGAACGACACGCCGCTCAACGGCTGTTGCTCAGCGATGGACCGGGGCTCCGAGCCCGATCCGCAGCCGGCCGTTGCGAGGGAGGCGAGCACTGCCACGAAGCAGTGCCTCAGTCGACCCACCGGTCAGGAGCACCACATCGGCGGGGCTGACGGCGAAGCCATAGGGCACTTGGCATGGTAGCGGTGGGATGTCGAGGTTTAAGCTCGGTCGACAGAGCGTCGGGAGGATCCGCATGGGCCGAGACTTCGATGTCGAGCCGGCTTCGATTCGAGACGCGGCGTCCACGTGGCGTAGCGAGGCGCCCCGGCTAGCCGATTCCGCCGAGCGGTTGAGGTCCAGGCTGGACGGCGTGGGAGAGCCCTGGGGCAACGACGAGCCGGGCCGGGCCTTCGCCAGCCAGTACGAGCCAAACGCCCGGGAGCTGCTGGCGACCATCGAGAGACTGGCTGGCGGACTGGGGAACGTGGCCGCCGGTCTCGACGCCATGGCCGACCGCTACGAGCGGGCCGATGACGCGTCGCGGACTGATCGCCCATGAGCGACACCCAAACCGTCGAAGAAGACCCCATCGAAGTCGTCGAATTCGGGCTCCAGTGGCCGGCCGGCGACCCGGGCGAGCTGCGAGAGGCGGCGGGGGCGTGGCGCGACATGGCCGACGCACTCGAGGCAACCCGCGAGAACCTCGACGGCGCGGCGCGCCGGGTGTCGTCGATCAACCGCGGGCAGGCCATCGAGAACTTCACCGACTTCTGGGCCGACGTGAGCCGCGACACCGTGTCGGTGGCCGCCGCCTGCCGGCAGATGGCTGACGCGCTGGACGAGTTCGCCGACGCCGTCGACGAGGTGCGCGAGCAGATCCTGCAGTTGGCGGCAGAGATCGCTGCCTCGGTGGCCATCGGCGTCGGGTTGGCCTTCTTCACCGCCGGCCTCAGCGCCGCCGCGGCGACAGCCACGACGGCCCGCTTGATCTACATCGCCGGACAACTCTGCCTCAACCTGGGCCTTCGGGCCGCCACCATCGTCTCGCGGGTGGTCATCGTGGGTGGCTTCGCCGCCATCGAGAGCATGGCCGTCAACCTGACGGTGCAACTTGGCAGCAATGCCGCCTTCAGCGACAACCACGACCCCCTCGACGGCTTCAGCATGAACGAGGTGTTCGCCTCGGGTGCCTTCGGCGCCGGGCTGGGCGGTCCCCTGGCCGGCATCTCCTCGGCCCGCCACCTTTCCCGCCTCACGAACAGCGGCCGGGGGACCTTGGGCGAGGCCGTCACCGCCCAGGCCATTCGCCAGCAGGGCGGCACTGTCCTGGGCCGGCGCATCACCGTCTATTCGGGGGCGACGAACCGGCGGGTGGTGCCGGACTTCTTCGTCCGCAACGCCGACGGCACAGTCGGCTGGGCGGACTCGAAGGTCGCCCAGGCCGGGCGGCGGCCCACGTTCACCAGGAACCAGCGACCCGGCTTCCGCGAGCTGCAGACCGTGGGCGGGCGCCCAGCCGGCCGCAACGCCGCCGACGCCGGACTGCCTCCCGGTCAGCCCGTTCCGCCCATGCCCGTGACGATCCACAAGTGGAAGTGGTAGCCGCCGCCGGGCCGCTGCGCGACCGCGTCCTAGACATCCTCGTCGGGCACCTCCGGGAGCGAGGCTTTGGCGAGGCTCCGGGCGGTACTGGTCACATCCGGCCGCTGAGAGACGGCTTCTCGTCCTGGGTCGGCTTGAACCACGCCTACCGACCAGGCCAGCCCGTGGTCCTCCATCCCGTCATCGGAGTGTGGCACCCCGAGACCCAGGCCGAGGTGGCGCGTCTGGCCGGCGACCCGGAGGCCGCCGCGTATGCCCCGACCGTCTTCGGGCCGCTCGAGCAGTGGTCCCCTCGCTGCCGCGACCTGACGATCACCGACATCGGCTTCTTGGACCGGCGGCGCCTCACCGGACTGGCCCAGGCCATCGACCACACCTGCCGTGACCTGGCTGCCAAGGTCGACTCCCTCCCCGCGTTGTTGGACGCGCTGTCCGACCCTCGCATGGGCCTTCCCTGGGAGGCCCCTCTGCGGAGGGCGGTGGTCCTCCGTCGCCTAGGACGAGTGGACGAGGCGCTCGACACCGTCGAGCGCGCACTCGCCGAACTCGGCTCCCGCGACGACGACGCCGCCAAGCGGACGCGAGCGTTCGCTCAGCGCTTCAGGGCCGAGACGATCGACTCCTGAGACTCGGCCCGCTCACCAACCGGCACCGCCTATCACCTCGACGTCGAAGTCGACGCCCATGGCAGCGAGGCCGTCTCGGATGGTGGGGAGCGCGTCGGTGACCTCGCCCTCAGGCATGTGCCACGACTGGAGGACGATGCGAACGGGGCGGCCGGCGGCGGAGGGGAACTCGGCCTCGAGGTCGCCGGATTGGATGAACGCCACGTAGGAGTTGAGCTTGGCCATGAGCTGGTCGACCTGGTCCGCTCCGCCGTCCCACGGACGGGTCTCGGTCATCCGCAGCGTGATGCCACCGTCGGCCTCCTCGACCACGTAGTCGACGACATCGGCCTCCTCGAGACCGCTGGGACCGACGTCCGTCGACTCCTCGCCGGGTGGTCGACGTCTCCCGATACCCACGCCGCCGACGCTACTGAATCCGGCGACGGCCGTCAGCAGTGCAGGACGGGGACCGATGGACTGCGGATCTCGGCGTTCCTCGTGACGAGCGGCGTACGGAGGGACTCCGCCAACGCGAGGGCAGCGTGCCCATCGACGTCTTCGGACCTCGCCGCGAGGGCCGCTTCGATCGCCACGGCTCCCACCGGGAACCATTCGCGAACGGCTCCGGCCACGCTGGCGAAATCGGCACAGGCCCGATGCGGCGCGCCCTCGTGCCGGAGCGCGAGGTACTCGGCGACCAGGAGCGACGTTGCGTCGAGCGCCAGGATCTCGTCCACCTCGTGCCCGAGCCCCCGGAGCAGCCCCGCCAGGACGAGAAGCCCGCCCGCGTCAGCGACGACGCTGTCGTGCACCGATGCGCTCCACCGCCGACTTGCGATTCTTGGCAGCGCGCTGGCGGATCGCTGCGAACTCCTCGTCGGCCATCGGTTCGGTTTCCCGCCGGCGAAGCAGCAGTTCGGCGGGCGAGAGACGAGCGGAGGATCCGGCGGATCGACTCCTGCTGGCTCATCCCTTCCCGCCGCCGCCTGCTCGGCGAGCCGGGCCACCACCTCGGCGTCGACGTTGAAGGAACCGCCACGCTGGTGTCGACGAGCAGCCCGGTGGTCGACGGCCGGCATCCATGAGCGCGAGCACGTTCGTCGTCGGTAATCGGTCTGCCGGCCACGGCAACGAGCCGACCGGCGCGTTCCTCCACGTGTGCCGTCCGGGTTACCGCGGCGACGTGCAGGCCGTCTCGACACCGTACGCCGACCGTCGGCTATCAGGGCAATCGATCTTCAAACTCAGGCCAGCGATGCGCACATCATGGCTGGCCCCAACCACCACCGCCTGGGGTCAGCATCCGCAGGACGTCACC
>JAHWJQ010000045.1 GCA_019348305.1 Actinomycetota bacterium | reverse complement strand
TTCCGCTTCGAGCTCCGCGCCCGCCACTCGGTCGGGGTGGGTGACGAGCCCCGCCTCGATGACGGGCCCGCCGCCGGCGCCGCTCTCGACCGGGCAGGGGCGCATGATGTCGTCGGCCGGCTCCCGGCGGGCCTGGAGACCCAGCTCCCCCCCACCTGGCCCGACGGGATGGAGGTGTCGTTCGGTCAGTGCAGAAGCTGGCACTTGCCAGGGGGTTCATGCGCGACGACCCGCTGGTGCTGGTGCTCGATGAGCCGACCGCCGCCTTGGACGCCGAGACCGAGCACGCCCTGTTCGAGCGGTACGCAGCCGCCGCCGCCGCTTCGGGCGGGCGGATCACGATTCTCGTGTCCCACCGCTTCTCGACTGTCCGTATGGCTGACCTGATCGTCGTGCTCAGCGGTAGCCGTGTCGTGGAGGTGGGCACCCACGCCGACCTCATCGCCCGCGGAGGCCACTACGCCCAGCTCTACGCGATTCAGGCCGCCGCCTACAGCTAGCGCGTTCCCGCGACGGCAGTGCAGGTCACCGGCCCGCGGGCGGCCGGGGACGGCGGGACACCCGATCGTCTGGGTCCTTTCGGTCGCCAGATCCGGCCACACGACCGCGTGCAACAGCCAGAACGGGCCAAACCATCGGCTCAGGCGGCGCCGCGGGCGCGTATCCTCCGTGTCGTCCGAGCGGCGACGACCAAGACCGCGCCGGTGGCTGCCAGCTGCAGCAGGAGCCCGGGCCCGCGGTCGGCGGGGCGTCCGGAGGCGAGGCGGGCACCGTCAAGTCGCTGGCCTTGCTCCACCTTGGCGTCTGCGACCTCCGCTGACGGGGTGACCTCGGCGGAGACGGGGGGCATCGCTTGTTCCGCGGTCGGCCGTCCTGACGGACCGGCGCCGGCGGGCGCTGCTGTTGAAGTGGTGCTGCTCGACGAGACAGCTCCAGGTGCGGGTGCTGAGGCTATGGCGGTGGCCGACTTCGTGGCCGGCGTCGCGGTTGCACCGCCGCCGCCGCCCGACTGCTGGGGAGGGGCAGGGGAGCCGGCCGAGGAGGAGGTCCGGCCACCGCCGGATGACGACGATGCCGAGGCGTTGCTCTGGGGAGCTGCGGTGGTCGTCGTACTGGAGGGCGAGGTTGTGGTGGTCGTGGGTCGTGCCGTCGTGGTGGGTGGCGCCGTCGTGGTGGTCGGCGCCGCCGCCGTCACCCGGAACGGCACCCGTGCCCGCCCCCCCTGGTCCTGGGTGCCCACGATGACGTAGTCGCCGGGGGATGCGTTGGACGGGATGGTGAGAGCGGTGGAGAACTTGGGAGCCGCGGCGGTGGCCAGGACCGGGCCTTCGGGGTCGTTCCAGCGGATCGTGACCGCTTGGCCCTGTGCCCAGCGATCCCCCAGCACCGTGACGGACGAGCCGGCCGGCGCCGAGCTGCGGTCGACGTTGAGCGACGCCTGGGGCGTGCACGCCCACGCCCCCGTGGTGAACACCACCGAAGCGGCCAACAGCAACGCCACCAAAGCGCCCGCCGCCCGCTTCTGCCGTCCCACCTGGTGCTCTCCCCCTGCCAACGCTGTTCCCATTGCACCACATCGCACGCTTCACCGCGAACGGGTAGAGCGCTCCCGTGACAGACACCCGCTACAACGAGGCGCTCCAGGCGACGGTCGCCCAGCTGGACTACCCGATGTTGATCGTCACCACGAGCGACGGCCGCGACCGGGGCGGCTGCCTGGTGGGCTTCGCCGCCCAGTGCAGCATCGACCCGCCGCTGTTGATCGTCTGGTTGTCCAAGCGCAACCACACCACTCGGTTGGCGACGAGGGCAGCCGACCTGCTCGTCCACTTCCCCGCCGCCGACCAGCGGGACCTCGCAACCCTGTTCGGCTCCAACACCGGAGACGAGGTCGACAAGTTCGAGCGTTGCGCGTGGAAGGAGGGGCCGGCGGGGCTCCCGCTGCTCACCGACTGCGCCAACTGGGTGGCGGGCCGGATCATCGACCGGCTCGAGACCGGTGACCACGTTGGGCATCTGCTCGAGCCCTTCGCGGCGGCTTCTGCGCCTTGGGGCGGCCAGTTGGGCTTCCAGGCCATGAAGGACGTGGACCCCGGCCACGAGGCCTGACCGGCCTGGCCCACGTCAGGCACGCAGAGGGCAACGTTGACCGGCGGGCGCGCCGCCGGCAACAGCCTCGAAACACACCCTGCCTACCTTGCAGTTGTGAGCTCCCGCCCGCTCGAGGGCTTCGTCGTCGGCATCACCGCCGATCGGCGGGCCGGCGAGCAGGCCGAGATGCTGGCTAGGCGGGGGGCGCGGGTCGTGCACGGACCGACGGTGCAGGTGCTGCCGCTCGGCCCCGAGGCCGGCCTCCGAGCCGCCACCGAGTCGCTCGTCGCTCACCCGCCCGACGTGGTGCTGGCCAGCACCGGCCTCGGCGTGCGGACGTGGATGGCGGCTGCCGCCAGTTGGGGCCTGGAGACCGCGCTGCTGCAGTCGCTGCGGTCGGCCCGCCTGCTGGCCCGGGGGCCGAAGGCGGCCGGCGCCCTCGTCACGGCCGGCCTCGAAGTGGCATGGCAGGCCCCGACCGAGCGCTTCCGCGACCTGATCGACCACCTGCTGGCCGGCGAAGTGGCCGGTCTGCGTGTGGCCGTGCAGCTCGACGGCGGGCTGGCGCCCGACCCGGCCCGGGAGCTGCGCGCCGCCGGCTGTGACGTGGTCGAGGTCCCCGTCTACCGCTGGACCCTGCCGGAGGACGAACATCCGGCCCGCCGGCTGGTGGAGCAGGCCTGCGCCGGCCACCTCGACGCCATCACCTTCACGAGCGCCCCCGCGGTGACGAACCTCCTCACCTTGGCCCACTCGTTGGGCACCGCCGCGGAGCTCCGAAAGGCCTTCGAGGAGCGGGTGCTGGCCGTGTGCGTCGGCCCGGTGTGCCGGGGGGCGGCCCTGCAGGCCGGCTTCGACGGAGCGCTCGCGCCAGAGCGGGCCCGTCTCGGCTCAATGGTCGCCACCCTCACCAGTGCCCTCGCCGGTGAGCGGCGCCACTTCGCCATCGCCGGCCACCGGGTGGCGGTCCAGGGCAGCCGCCTCGTCATCAACGGCCACGCCACCTCGATGACGAATCGCGAGCGCGAGGTGCTCGAGGTGCTGGCCCGCCGGCCGGGCGCCATCGTGACGAAGCGCCAGCTTCTGGTCGAGGTGTGGGGCACAGCCCAGGCCGACCCTCACGCCCTCGAGGTGGCAGTCGCCCGGCTGCGCCGACGGCTCGGCCCGGCAGCGGCCGGCCTGCACACCGTGGTCCGGCGGGGCTACCGCCTCGACGCCGCCGCCCCCACGACCCCCACGACGCCGCCGCCGGCGGATGCCGCCGCCCGTCCAAGGGCCGCCCCTACCATGGGCGTCGTGCCCGCGAACCGGCTCGTCCGACGGGTCCTGTGGGTCCTCACCGCGGCCTGCCTCGCCGGCGCGCTCGTCGCCATCCCGATGCTCAACGACGGCGGCGACGGCTCAGCAACGGCCCCGGCCACCCGCTCCGCAGCCACCAGAGGCGCCGGCACCGGCGACAGCGAACCCGCCCGAAGCGGAACCGGCGACGCCCCGACCTCCTCCGGTAGCGGCGCCACCCTGGACGTGCCCCTGTCTCCCGGCTCACCCCTGGCGCCGCCGGCGGCCAACGCTCCCCCCGCGGACCTGGGCCCACCCGCCGATCCGGGCCCCACGGTGCCGCCCCGGGCCGGTACCTACCGCTATCGCTACCTTCAGGGCGGCCAGGAGAGCACGTCAGTCACCCGAGTCGAGGACCGGGGCCGGGTGGGCGACGAGATCCGCCAGGTGGTCACCCGCCAGGGAGGCGGACTCGACACGACGAGCGACCTGAGCTGGCGCCCCGACGGGGCCTACGTGACGAAGACCGTCTTCACGCTCGGGGGAGCCTCCCGGAGCTGTGACTGGGAGCCCGACGTCCTGCGCAGCCGCCTGCCGTTGGCGGTGGGCGTTTCCTGGGAGGCCCGCAGCAGCTGCACCCTGGAGGGCATCGGTCCGACCCCGCTGGTGCTGGGCTACCAGTCGACGGGCAGGGTCACCGCCCTCAAGCGGGTGCGGGTGGCCGGCCAGACGGTCGACGTCTGGGCCATCGAGGAGACGGAGCGCTTCGACTTCGGGGGCCGGACCGTCGACAACGTCAGCACCACGTTGGCCTCACCCCGCCACGGCATCATCGTCAAGAGCACCACCAGGAGCCGAGACTCGGCTGCCGGCGAGTCCGGCTACGAGCTCGAGCTGGTCAATCTCGATCCGGAGTAGCGGCCGAGATCACACTCTGCGCACGCCACGCAGGCCCGCCCAGGCGAGGTCGGCCATCTGGCGTACCAGTGCGTCGGGGGGAATGGCGGGCCGCTCGGTCTCCCAGTGGCGCAGCACGCCCTCGGCCATCCCCACCACGGCGTAGGCCAGCATCCGCCGGTGGTTGGCGTCGATGTCGGCCTCGATGAGCGCCGCCACCCCCTCGGCCATGGCGTCCTCGGCCCGGGCCACCGCCTCGGCGAACTCAGGGTCACGGCGCGAGCCACCGCCGTACAGCAGCGGGAAGGCCTGGGGGCGCTCGACCATGTAGCCCACGTAGGCAGCGAAGCCGGCCTCCACCTGCTGGTGTGGCCCGTGGGCGCTGGCCGTGGCCTTGGTGACCGCGTCCATCAGCTGGCCGACGACGTCGTCGAGCAACTCGAGATAGAGCTGGCGCTTGGAGCCGAAGTGCTGGTAGAGCACTGGCTTGGTGACGCCGGCCGCCTCCGCGATCTCGTCCATCGAGGTGGCGTGGAACCCGTTCGCCGCGAACCGCTCGAGGGCGACGTCGAGCAGCTGGCGGCGGCGGCGGGGGGCGGGGAGGCGGCGGGGCATCGTTACCCAACGGTAACCAGACAGCCGCGGCTGGCGCCCGGCACGGGTGGTGTGTCCGATTTGGGCGTTGCCGAAGGAGGGGCACCAGGGGTGGCGAACTCCGGTATGTGACCAGGCCCCCGAGAACCGAACCGCCCCGTAGCTTGCGGCGACCACCGGAGCCGCTGCGCCCCCAGCCGGCCCGCCGGCCAGGGGTCACGCTGCTGGCGGCCAAGGCCCGCCGCCGGCGCTACCGCATCGCCTGACGCGGCTGGTGTCAACCAGTCCCGAACGCCCGACCGGGAAGACTCGGTTCCCCCTTTACGCACGTCAGGCGCTCGGGCCTTCGTGGGCGAAGCCCACGAGCTTTGCCCCACACCAGGCGCCTCACGAGCCCGATTGGGAGCCGCCACTGTCGGGTAGGGGACTTTTGTCCGTTCATCGAGGAGGAGTGGACCCCATGACCGACAGCACCAATCCCCCCGGCACCGAAGGCAGCGAGCGCCAGCGAGTCGCAGGCCATACCGACCACCCGCAGCACCGGGCGGCCCCGGGCGAGGGTGTCCGCGCCCCTCTGGCCGAGGACGGCGCCGAGAACGCCCAGATCTCCGTCTTCGACGGCAAGGGCAACGAGAGTGTCGTCGTGCTGGCCGACGACGAGAAGGGCATGCCACGGGAGGGCACCGGCCCCGACGCCGCGACGGCGCTGTCCGATGCCAAAGACCCGAGCACCGTGATCGGCGGCGCCTTCAGCCCCGAAGAGGACCAGCCGCAGCAGAGCAGCTAGCTGACGCGGCCAGCGTCAACACCGGGGGGTGGCTAGAAGACGATGACCGAGCGCGCCACTTCGCCCGCCTTCATGGCGGCGAAAGCGTCATTGACCTCGTCGAGGCTTATCTGCTGGGAGATCAGCTCGTGGAGCTTGAGCTCGCCGTTCCTGTAGAGCTCGAGTAGCCGCGGCACCTCCCGGTGCACGTTGGCCGACCCGTACCAACACCCCTTCACGGTCCTCGCCGTGTAGATGAAGGCGAAGGCAGGGTTCACGTTGAGGACCACGTCGAGCCGTGGCACCCCCACGAGGACGGTCTCGCCACCCCGTCGAGTCATCTGCATCGACTGCTCGATGGTGGTGGCGAGGCCGATCACCTCGAAGGCGACGTCGGCCCCCCGCTCCTCGGTGAGGCTCTGCACCTGCGCCACAGGATTGCCCTGGGCTGCGTTGACGACGTCGGTGGCGCCGAACTGGCGGGCCAGTTCGAGCTTGGCATCGACCATGTCGATGGCGATGATCCGATCGGCGCCGGCGATCCGCGCCCCCTGGATCACGTTGAGCCCCACGCCGCCGCAGCCCAACACGGCGACGGTGTCACCGCCGCGGATGTTGGCGGTGTGGGTCGCCGCTCCCACCCCCGTCTGCACCGCACAGCCGAGTAGGGCAGCCGCCTCGAGCGGGACGTCCGGGTCGATCTTGACGGCGCTGATGGCGGGCACGACCGTGAGCTCCCCGAAGGTCCCACACATCGCCATCTGGCCCACCGGCCGGCCGCCCGAGGTCAGCCGGGTGGTGCCGTCGAGCATGCCGCCGGCGGCCTGGGCGGCGGACTTTTCGCACATGTAGCCCTGGTCGCGGCGGCAGAAGTAGCACTCACCGCACTCGGGGACGAAGGTCAACACCACGTGGTCACCGCGGGCGAAACCGGAGACGCCCTCTCCCACCTCCTCGACCACTCCGGCCCCCTCGTGGCCGAGCACCATCGGGGGGGGCAGGGGGATGGTCCCGTTCTGCACTGACAGGTCGGAATGGCACACGCCCGAAGCGGCGATGCGCACCTTCAGCTCACCCGCCTGCGGCGGCGCCACCTCGAGGTCGTCTCGGATCTCCAGTGGCTGGTCGAGCCCTACGTGGACGGCGGCCCTGGTCATGTAGCTGTCCCCTCGAGGGTCGGTGGAGGTCGGCGCCGATGGTTCCACACCCACTGCCGGTACGCGTGCCGGCCGGCGGTTCGCCTACCGGAACCGCTCGCCCCGCTCCTCCCGCTCGGCTGCCTTCACCGCGTAGCCCAAGACGATGGCCGGCGCCAGCGTGAGGGCGCTGGCGGCGAGGCCGGCCACGACGACGCGGCCCCACAGCTCATAGCCGGCCGACAGTCCGACGAAGAAGGCGACGACGGACACTCCGAGACAGGCATAGCCGACCCGGTTGCCCGCCTTGGCCAGGCGCGCCATCTGGGCCCTGCGCACGAGCACCGGGTCCAGCGCCCGGTCAGACCCGGCACTGAGGGGGGGAGGGGATCCGTCGGTGGTCATGGCAGCACCCGCTCTAGCACCTCGGACAGCTCGGGGGGCAGGCGGTCGAGGCCGAAGCAGGACCGTGCCACCTCCTCGTTGTGGTCGACGAGATCGACATCGGGCTCGGCCAGGAAACGCCGCAGGGGCGCGGGGTCGTCCGGCGAGAACCACCGGAAGCCAAAGGCGGCCAGCTCTTCGGCCACCGGGTAGCGGCGCAGGGCCAGCGGGCGGCGGGCCAGCGCCGACTCGACCACCGGGTTGCCGAAGCCCTCCACGCGGGAGGTGAGGCACGCGGCGTCGCTGGCCGCGTACGCGTCGGCCGCCGATGTCACTGCTCGGTGCACCCAGGGGCAGCGGGCGCTGGACAGCACCCGCGTCAGCTCCGCGTCATAACCGTCCTCGGCCGGGCCGGTGAGCCAGTAGGTGGCACCCATGGACTCGGCCAGGGCGACGGCCGCCGGCACGTCCTTGCGGGGAATGGCACGGACCGGGTGCAACAGCACCGTCCCGACGAGGCCGACTTCGGCCCGGGTGCGTCCCCGCTCACCCTCCCAGCCGGTGGTCGGGAAGCGGTTGTACCGGCAGACGGCGTCGATGCCTCGGGCGGCCAGCTCTCGGCGGCTGGCCTCGTTGATGGTCACGTGCAGCCAACGGGGGTCCCGGGGAGGCCACTCGCCGCCGACGAAGCCGAGCTCGGGCCGCTGCCAAGGGAGGTCGTGATGGCGCAGGATGGCCGGTCGCCCGTGCAGCACCTGGGCGACCACGGCCGCGGCGTCGGGGTTCAGCGGTAGCGACAGGAGGTTCTCCACCACCACCACGTCGACGCCCTCCAGCGCGGCGGCAACCGAGGCGACCGCCGGCCTGCCGGCACCCCGTTCGAGCGCGGGGACGACGACGTCGACGGCGCCGGCGCCGGCCACCGTCCGCACCTCGAAGCCCAGTTCCCGCAGCCCCCACTGCCACTTCTCCGCCTCCACCGACACGCCGTCGGTACCACCCAGGCGGAAGGAGACGACGGCCGCTGCCGGCACCGGGAGCTAGCGGAGCCGGGCCAGGCGCCGGTTGGTGGCGTCGAGCACCGACCGGGCCACCGCATCCAGCTCGCCGCCCGGCCCTACCACCGCGGAACCGGAGAGGATCTCCTCCGACCGCCCCACCATGACCACCACCGTCGTGACAGCTACCGAGCAGTCGCCGAAGCGCACGATCCTCACCATGTCGACCTCGGCGCAAACTGCGGCGTCCTCGAGCTTGCGCAGGGCGGCGACGGTTGCCTGCGCCACGAGGCGCGGCACCGTGTTGCGGGCCATCAACCCCTCGGACACCCCCACCGCCCTGCGGTCGCAGTGGCGCAGTGCCACTTCCGCATTGCACTGCAGCCCACTCCGGTCGGCCCGCACCGCCTCCACGCAGACGCGGCCATTCGCTGGCTCGGCCGGCCAATCCGCGCTGTCGGGCGCCCTGAACTGCCGAGCGGGTTCGGAGACAGGAGCCGCCTCGGGACCGGCGGCATCGAGCTGCACGACCGACACGACCCGGCGGTCGACGTCGATGCCCATGATGGCGAGGGCAGCCGACTGCACGTCGCGCACCACCTGCTTGGCCGGCTTGTCGGGCAGCGAGAGGATGTGCACCTCTGCGATGCCGCCGTCGGCATCGGCCACCACTCGCGCCGTGGTCACGTCAGGAAGGCGGCACAGGACGCGCTCGAGGCCCTCCAGGTCGGGTGTGGCCGAGCCGTCCACGCAGCAAAGGTACTTCCCGCTCCTGCTGGTCACGCGCCGAGCAGGCGGCTCACGAGGTGCCAGTGGCTCCCGCAGTGCAGGCGGGTGCCGCGGTGCTCGGACGGCGGCGGAGCCAGTGCACGATCACGTCGGCCATGCCCACGGCCATGACGAGGTCGCCGAAGGAGACCACCTGGCGAAACCCAGGCACCGGCACGGGGAAGATGTCGCCGAGGAGGGTGAACCGGTCATCCGGCCCCTCCAGGTGGTGCTTGTTGTCGAACTCCAGCCCTTGCACCTCGTGGGCCTCGACGCCCCCTGCAGCACTGATCGCCTCCGCCCGCACCGGCATCCCGCCATTGGCGGCGATGACAGCGAAGTTGCAGGCGAGGCCGGCCGACACCACGAGCATCCCCACGTGGTGGACGTTGACCAGGGCGAACACCAAGAGCAGCGCGTACGAGCCCAGGATGAGAGGCAAGGCGGCGCTGTCGAAGAAGGCCGACAGCACCTGCAGCCCCACGCCCGTGGCGAGGAACGGCGTCCTGGCGAAGGTGGGCTCGGTGAGGTTGGCGAGGCGACCGCCACCGACGAGGCCGATGGCGACTCCCAACACGATGGCGAGCGCAATGAGCACGGCAGCCCGAAACGGTAGACGCCACTAGCGTCGTCGTTCGTGACCGACCAGGAGGGGGAGGTGCGCTACGAGGTCGCCGGCGGGGTGGCCCGGGTCACCATCGACCGCCCGGCCCGGCACAACGCTTTGTCGTGGCCGCTCGTGGCCCGGCTGCGCGAGCAGGTGGCCCGAGCGGGTCAGGATCCAGGCGTGCGGGTGCTGGTGCTCGCCGGCGCCGGCGAGCGGGCGTTCTGCGCTGGTGCGGACCTGACCGGCATGACGGGCGACTCCGACCTCCTCGGGGTCCACGAGGCGAGGGGCCGGGTGGGGGAGCTGTTCTTCGACCTCTGGTCCTTGGGCAAGCCCACCATCGCCCGAGTGCAGGGGTTCGCCCTCGCCGGCGGCTTCGGCCTGGCTCTGGCCTGTGACTTCGTGGTAGCCGCCGAGGAGGCCCAGTTCGGCACGCCCGAGGTCGACGTCGGGCTGTGGCCGTTCATGGTAACGGTGCCGATGGTGCGCTCGATGCCCCCCAAGAAGGCCCTCGAGCTGATGCTGACCGGTCGCAGGGTGGGCGCCCAGGAGGGGGCCCGCATCGGCTTCGTCAACCAGGTGGTGCCGGCGGCGGCGCTCGACTCCGCAGTCGAGGAGTTGGCCGCCGTCCTCGCCTCGAAGCCGGCGGCGATGGTGAAGCTGGGGCGCGACTCGTTCTACGCGGTTTGGGACCAGGCCGCCCGCGATGCGCTCGAGCACCTGCACCCGCTGCTCACGCTGGCCACCATGACCGACGAGGCCCGTGAGGGGCTGCAGGCATTCACAGAGAAGCGGGCGCCGAGCTGGAGAGGGCGCTAGAACCTTCGGATGCCCAAGCGCGCGCTCATCACCGGCATCACCGGCCAGGACGGGTCGTACCTGGCCGAGCTCCTGCTCGAGAAGGGCTACGAGGTGATCGGCATGGTCCGCCGATCGAGCACCCTCAACTTCGAGCGGATCGCCCACATCCAGGGCGACATCTGCATCGTGCCCGGCGACTTGTTGGACGAGGTCTCGATGATCCACGTGCTGCGGGACCATCGCCCCGACGAGTTCTACAACCTGGCCGCGCAGTCGTTCGTGCAGACCTCGTTCAGCCAGGCGGTGCTGACCGGCGAGACGACGGCTCTCGGCGTCACCAGGGCCCTCGACGCCATCCGCATCGTCGATCCCGCCATCCGCTTCTACCAGGCCAGCTCGAGCGAGATGTTCGGCAAGGTCCAGGAGGTCCCCCAGCGGGAGACCACCCCCTTCTATCCCCGCAGCCCCTACGGGGTGGCCAAGGTGTACGGCCACTGGATCACCGTCAACTACCGCGAGAGCTACGGCCTTCACGCCTCGAGCGGCATGCTGTTCAACCACGAGAGCCCCCGCCGCGGGCTCGAGTTCGTCACCCGCAAGATCACCAACGGGGTGGCCCGCATCAAGCACGGCCTGGAGACGAAGCTGCCGCTGGGGAACCTCGAGGCCCAGCGCGACTGGGGCTTCGCCGGCGACTACGTCCGGGCCATGTGGCTGATGTTGCAACAGGACGAGCCCGACGACTACGTGGTGGCCACTGGGGAGACGCACTCGGTGCGGGAGTTCTGCGAAGTCGCCTTCGGCCACGCCGGCTTGCAGTGGCAGGACCATGTCGTGCTCGACGAGCGGTTCATGCGCCCGGCCGAGGTCGACCTGCTGGTCGGCGACGCGCGCAAGGCCAGCAAGCTCCTCGACTGGCAGCCGGAGGTCAGCTTCGCGGAGCTCGTGCGCCGGATGGTCGAGGCCGACCTCGCCCTCGTCGAGCGCCAGAAGGCCAACGGGATCCTGTGAGCTACAGCAGGCCGCCCCGGCGCCGGCCGAAGGCGCCACCCCGCCGGCTCTGGCCGGCGATGAGGTAGACGAGGCCGGCGGCCACCAGCACGGCCACGACGAAGACGAGCCCGCTGCTCAGGCCGAGCGCGCTGCCGATCAGGCCCCCGGCGAGGGAACCGCCGATACCCACGATGATCGTCATGAGGATGCCGATGGGGTTGGGACCGGGGATGGCGAGGCGCCCGAGGGCGCCGATGATGAGGCCGGTGATTATGAGGGAGAGGATCACCACAGCACTGTTCCCGGCGGGCGCCACTTACCAACCCTGCGCCCCTGGGAGAATGGGGTGATGGTGCGGAATCGCAGCGATCACGCCGGCGCCGGCGCCGGGGGCTGCTGAGTGGGCGGCTTCCTGCTGGCTTTCGCCGGCGGCATGGTGTCGTTCCTGTCGCCCTGCGTGCTCCCCCTCGTACCCGGCTACCTGTCGCTCATGTCGGGGGTGAGCGCCACCGGGCTCTCCACCGCCAGCGGCGCCGACACCCGCAAGCTGCTGCGGTCCACGCTGCTGTTCGTGGCCGGCTTCACCGTGGTGTTCACCGCCCTCTTCGCCGGCGCCAGTGCAGTGGGCCAGCTGCTGCTGCGCCACCAACAGGGGCTCAATCGGCTGGCGGGGATCCTCGTCATCACCATGGGCCTGTTCCTGGCCGGGGTCATCGCCCCCGGGTTCCTGCAGCGCGAGCGGCGATTGCAGGTCCTGCCCGACCGGCTGGGCGTCTTCGCGCCGCCCCTCATGGGGATGGCCTTCGCCTTCGGGTGGACCCCTTGCATCGGACCGATCCTGTCGGTGGTCATCGCCACGGCGGCGACCCAGGCCACGCTCGGCCGGGGCATCGGCCTGCTCGTCGCCTACTCCCTCGGCCTGGGCGTTCCCTTCGTGGCTGCCGGCGTTGGCTTCGGGCGCCTCACCACGGTCTTCGGCTGGGTCAAGCGGCACTTCCGCCTGATCAACGCCGTCTCGGGCAGCTTCTTGGTGCTGTTCGGCCTGTTGCTGTTCACCAACAAGCTGGGCCAGGTCTCCGGTTCGCTGGTGCGCCTGATGGAGGCCGCCGGCCTCGGCCGCCTCGCCAACATCTGACGCCGCCGCCGCCTCGCCGCCCCGCCGGCTGCGTCGTCTGGGTCCTTCGGGTCGCCAAATCTGGGCAAACGACCGCCCGCCACGACCAAAAGCGCCCAAACGACGCCGCGTGCGCGCCGGACCGGGGCCAGAGCGGTTCAGATGTTGGCCGGCAGGAGGCGGGCGAAATTTTCGAAGAACACGAACAGCACGACGAAAAAGACCGGCGTGCCCATGAGGTAGGCGGTCAGGCGGCCCCAGCGCTGTGAGAGCAGCCACGTGACGAGCCACACCAGCGCCGCCAGTACTCCCCACAGCACCGCCGGCCCCCGGGGCACGTCCTCGCCCGACACGCTGGCTTCGTCGAGGGTGACCTCGGGCACCTCCTCGGGGATGGTCACCTCCGGCACGTCGGGCCCGGCGTCGGGTGGTTCTTCGCCGGCCGGCGGCTCTACGTCTGGGCTTG
>JAHWJQ010000044.1 GCA_019348305.1 Actinomycetota bacterium | reverse complement strand
GAGCCGGCCGGCGTCGGCCTCGGAGCGGACGGCGGTCACGACCTGGAAGTACGCCGGCGATCCCTCCATCGCCGCCAGACCCTACGCCGGCGCCGGCGGCCGCCGAGTCTGGGCAGGCTCAACTCCGCTCTGCGAAGTCAGGGCTGCCCGAAAAGAAGGGTAGGGGCTCCTAGCCTGAGGCGATGGCCCCCCGCGCCGTCGCCATCGTCCCCCACACCCATTGGGACCGCGAGTGGTACGCGCCGTTCCAGACGTTCCGCCTCCGCCTGGTCGAGCTGTTGGACGGCTTCCTGCCCCAGCTGGAAGAGGACCTGTCGTACGCTCGGTTCCTGCTCGACGGGCAGATGGCGGTGGTCGACGACTACCTGGAGGTGCGGCCGGAGGCGGAGGCGCTGCTGCGGCGGCTGGCGGCGAGCGGGCGGCTGGCCATGGGGCCGTGGTACACGCTGCCGGATGAGTTCCTGGTCTCGGGCGAGACCCACATCCGCAACCTGCAGATGGGGCTGGCCAGGGCCGCGGCGTTCGGCGGAGCCATGGACGTCGGCTACCTGCCCGACATGTTCGGCCACATCGCCCAGATGCCCCAGCTGCTGAGCCAGTTCGGCTTCGGCCACGCCGTGGTGTGGCGGGGCGTTCCCGCCGCTATCGACCGCACTGCGTTCTGGTGGACCGCTCCCGACGGCACCACCATCCGGGCCCAGTACCTGGCCCGCGGCGGCTACGGCAACGGCGCCGCCATCCCCGACGACGCCAAGGCGCTGGTCCGGCGGGTCGCAGCCCACGAGGCCGAGCTGGGTTCGCTGCTGGCCGGCGGCCTCCTGTTCCTCAACGGCACCGACCACCAGGTGCCCCAGCGCTGGCTGGGCCGGGTGGTGGCCGAGGCCAACGCCATCCAGGACGACTACCGCTTCGTCGTCACCTCACTCGGTGAGTACCTGAACGGGCCGGACGCGGCGACCGAAGGGCTGCCGTCGTGGACCGGGGAGCTGCGCTCGGGGGCGCGGGCCAACCTGTTGATGGGCGTGGCCTCCAACCGGGTCGACACCAAGCAGCATGCGGCCCGGGCGGAACGGGCGCTCGAGCAGCTGGCCGAGCCGCTCTGCGCCCTGTTCCTCGCACCCGAGCGGTGGCCGGCGTCGTTGCTCGACATCGCCTGGCGGGAGGTGGTGCGCAACGCCGCCCACGACTCCATCTGCGCCTGTTCCAACGACGAAGTCGTGGCCGCCGTCAACCACCGCTACGCCGAAGCCCGCCAGATAGCAGAAGGGCTGAGCGCGATGGCGCTGCGCGAGCTCGCTTCGACCATGGCCGCCGAGGGGCCGGTGGTGGTCAACCCCTCCGCCTGGCCCCGTAGCGGCGTGGTCGAGATCGTGGTGGCCCACGACATGGCCATCGAAGGCACGCAGGTGCTGGAAGCCGCCAGCGGGACACCGGCGGCGAGCCGGCGGGTGCGATCCTCCGACGTCGCCGCCCTACTCGGCCAGATCCGGGGGCAGCGCTTCGACGACACCTTCTTCGTGACCGCTCTGGCGCTGGAGGAAGACGGGCCCGAGCGTGACCGGCCCGAGCCCGAGGTGGTCGTGCACCTGGCCACGGTGCCGCCCGTCGACAGCACGGTGGAAGAGACCAGGAGGGACCTCTACGCCCGCCTGGGCGCCAGCAACCGGGAGTGGTACCGCCTGCGCATCCACCGGCCACCGGTGCAACGGCTGCTGGCCAGGGTCGGCCCCATCGCGGGCTACGGGTGGCAGGCCTGGTCGAGCGAGGTCTGTCCCGCGGGGGCGGTGTCGGTGGAGGGCACCACCATGGACAACGGCACCACCACCGTCACCGTCGACCTCCACTCGGGCACCTTCGCGGTCAACGGCGTCTCCGGCCTCGGTCGCCTCGTCGACGGTGGTGACGCCGGCGACACCTACAACTACTGCCCACCGGGTCACGACCTGGTGGTGGACGAGCCGGAGTCGGTGGTCGTCGAGGTGGTCGAGGCGGGGCCCGTGCGAAGCATCCTCGAGCTCATCTGCACCTACCGGTGGCCCGAGCGGTTGGACGACGTCAGCTCCCAGCGGGTGGGCAGCCGCACCACCGAGGTCCGCACCCGCCTCGAGCTGCACGCCGGCCAGGACCTCGTGCGGGTGAGCACCCGCTTCCACAACCAGAGCCGCGACCACCGGCTGCGGGCCCTCTTCCCGCTCCCCCGGCCGGCCACCACCAGCCACGCCGAGTGCGCCTTCGCAGTGGTGGAGCGGGGGTTGCAGGCCGAGGGCGGGGCGAGCGAGACGCCGCTTGCGACCTACCCCTCCCGGCGCTTCGTGTCCGCCGGAGGGCTCACGGTCGTCCACGAGGGCCTCCTCGAATACGAGCTCGTCGACGAGGGCCACGCTCTGGCCCTCACGCTGCTGCGCAGCACCGGTTGGCTCTCCCGGGGGCCGATGCCGACGAGGCCGGAGCCGGCGGGGCCCGAGCTCCCCCTGGAGGCGCCCCAGCTGCTGGGGCCGGTCGATGTCCGCTACGGGTTGCACGTGGGTGAGGGGGACCCCTACCGCCTGGTGGACGAGGCCTTTCTGCCCCTGCAAGTCGTCACGTCCGCCGGCGGAGGCTGGCGCCCGCCGTCGGGCTCGGCCCTGGAGATCGACGGCGCGCAGGTGTCGGCCCTCCGGCAAACCAGTGGCGGGCTCGAGGTGCGGGTCTTCAACCCCACGCCTGCCCGCACCACCGTGCGGGTGGCTGGCCGGCGGGGCTGGCTCGTCGACCTGCGCGGGCGTCCACTGGAGCCTTTCGAGGAGACCTTCCCGCTCGGGCCATGGCGCATCGCCACCGCCCGCCTGGCGCCGTGAGGCGCCCTACAGCGGGTTCTGGGTCCTGAAACGGGGCGGATTGCGCCCCGTTTCAGGACCCAGAAGCGGGGTGGGGTCGGCCGACAGCAGCGCCTCGCCCTTGGCCTCGGTGGTCGACCACTGCGGGTCGAGACCTGGGGCGCTCAAGGTCACCGGTTGGTCGCCGGTCCCGGGCCGCCGGTCTAGGTCCCACAGCAGCGCCGGCCGGTCGCCGTGCCAGCGAACGGCGAACGAGAGGGCGCCGAAATGAGTGGGGGCGTCGTGGACCTCGACACTCTGTCCTCGCCATTCCGGGGGCAGCATCGTTGCCAGCACCAGTCCCCCTTCGACCTCGCGCACCAACAGGTTGCGCACGAGTGAGAGGAAGTCGGCCGCCGCCCAACCGTGGTGGCCGTCCCCCATGCACCCACCACCCAACGTCGGGTGAATGGCCTCGGGCCAGGTGAAGGTGGCGGTCGCCACCTCGACCAGCCATCGGAGCCGCTCGAGGCAGCGGCGGTCTCCGGCGGCCAGCTCGACGGCGGCAAGTTGCAGCGTGAGGTAGGTGCCCTGGCCGGTGTGGCTGATGCCCTGGTAGAAGGCGGGGCCGACGCAGAAGCGCTCGCGGATGGCCTCGGCGGTGGCCGCGATACCGGGGTGGTCCGCCGGGAGCAGGTCCAACGGCGAGCACGCCACCAGTGAACCGATGATCCCGGTGTCGATACGCCGGCGGGGGCCGGCGGGGATGACCGGGCTGCCCGAGCGCTCCGCCACCAGCGCCATGGAGGCAACCAGATCGTCTTCCAGCGAGGCCGCCCACGAGCCGACTTCGGCGGCCACCTCGTCCTGGCCGGCGACGCCCAAGAGCATTGCCGCGTCCCGTAGGCCCCGCAACGACCAGAAG
This sequence comes from Actinomycetota bacterium, assembly GCA_019348305.1. The sequence continues at coordinate 9,467 of JAHWJQ010000044.1, read as the reverse complement.
TCGTCCCAGTAGAAGTAGTCGAACGGGCCGAGGTGCTCGGCCGAGATGCTGGCCGGCATCAGGCCCCGCAGTGCCGGGTCGTTGCGGCGGCGCTTCGCGTGGCGCTTGCGCTCGATCCACCTCGCCCCCCGGGCCACCGAGTCGAGGTCGACGCAGCTCAGGTCGCCGGTGAGGCGCCAGTGCTCGGCCATCGACCAGATGGCCGAGCCGTTGGCGTCCCATTCCTGGCGCTGGCTGAAGAAGAACCCGTCCACCCGCTGGCGGGCCGGGAAGTGGCGGATCACCTCTGCCACCTCCCGGTGGAAGCCGTAGCGGCCGAGGGCGGCGAGGAGGTAGGCGGCGTCGCGGAACCAGAAGCGGTGGTAGGTGAAGGGGCCGGGCACCACGTCGGTTCCCTCGTGGAAGAGAAGGAGGTACCGGCGGTTGGCCTCGACGGCAGAAGCCAGGCGCCCGGCAGGGAGCACCAGGCGCATCCCCCGCCCGTCGGTCTGGGCCTGCCATCCCCGCACCGCAGCCTCGCTGGCCGGGAGCGGGTTGGCCAGGCGCGGGGCCCGTAGGGCGCGGCGGCGGTCGAGGCCCCTTCGACGAGTACGGCGCTCCGCGCCCAGTGGCACCGCCACCCGCAGCGCAGCCGAGTGGGCCAACGGGAACACGAAGGCCGCCTGAGCCAGGCCGGCGTCGCAGCGCAGGTCTGAAGGGAAGTCCGCAGTGGTTCGCGCCGAGATCACTGCTCCGGCACAGTCCCCTTCCAGGAAGGTCGATGCGGCCGTGCCCGCCGGGGCCTTGGGCAGGAACAGGGCGGGGCGGCCGTCCACGGTGACCGTGCTGTCGTGCAGGGCGATCCGCTCGACCACGGCGAGGCCCTCGGGGTTGTAGGGCCGCACGGCCAGCGCAACCGCGAAGGGGGTGGGGCTGCGGTTGACGATCTCCATCACGGCCAGCGTCTCTTCACCGGCGACGGCGTACACCCGCTGCACGGCGTCGCCGCCGGGGACCCGCATCACCGTCTCCACCACCGGCGTGTCGTCCACCGGGGACTGGCGCACCGCTGCTTCCCGTGAAGGGAAGTGCCAGCGGTCCTCGGCGCCGATCCACCAGTCGAGCGACCAGCCGTCGTACCACGGGGTGAGCAACCCGTGGGGGTCCACGATGCCCTTTTTGGCCGAGGCCACCGTCCCCACCGCTGTCCAGTTGCGAAGGGTGAGGTTGGTCAGCACAGGGAGGTGCCCCCTGGGCACGAACGCCGGCGACCGCGGGTCGAGTTGGCGCTCCAGCCAGTGCGGCCACACCCAGTCCACCCCCAACTGGGCAGCAGCGCGGGTGCGCACGGCGCGAAAGACGGTGCGGGCGCCAACGGGGAGCAGCTCGCTCGGCAACTCGACTTCGACGGTCTCGCCCAGGCGTTGGAACGTCGTGAGGTAGCGGACGATGTCATCGGTGATGCGCAGCCGGCCCATGGCCCGCCGCAACGCCCACGACTTGAGGCTCACCGGCTCATGCGGGGGCGAGGCCGTGGAGCTCCGGCTTGGCCTCGCGCTGCATCAGTGCGGGGATGATCTCGCTGGCTTTCTTCCCCTCGTAGAGCACAGCCACCACCTGCTCGGCGATCGGCATCTCCACCCCGTGGCGCGCCGCCAGGTCCACCACCGCCCGGGACGTCTTTACGCCCTCGGCGACCATCTTCATGTCGGCCACGATCTCGGCGATGGTGCGGCCGCGGCCCAGCTGCTCGCCGACATAGCGGTTGCGGCTCTGGCGGCTGATGCAGGTGGCCACCAGGTCGCCCATCCCGGCCAGCCCGGAGAAGGTGAAGGGCTGACCGCCCAGGGCCACGCCGAGGCGGGTGAGCTCGGCCAGTCCCCGGGTGATGAGCGCGGCGCGGGTGTTGTCGCCGAAGCCCATGCCGTCTGCCATGCCCGAGGCGATGGCCATCACGTTCTTGAGCGCCCCGGCCACCTCACAGCCGATGACGTCGGGGTTGGTGTAGACGCGGAAGGCGTCGGTGGCGAAGATCGCCTGGAGGTTGGCGCAGACGCCGTGGTCCTGCAGGGCCACCACGCTCGCCGCCGGATAGCCGGCCAGGATCTCGTTGGCCAGGTTGGGCCCGGTCAACACGCCGGCGGGGTTGGCGGGCAGGAGCTCGGAGATCACCTCGCTCATCCGCTTCAACGACCCCTGCTCCACTCCCTTGGCCAGGCTGATGACCGGCACCCCCGGCGGCACGGCGGGCGCTGCCTCGGCCAGCACGGCCCGAAAGCCGTGCGACGGCACGCCCATGACGACGACGGCGGCGTCACCCACCGCCTCTTCGACCGACGCCGTGGCCCGCAACGACGGGGGGAGCGGGTGGTCGCCCAGATAGGCGGAGTTGCGGTGGTCGCGGTTGATCTCGTCGGCGAGCTCGCCCCGCCGGGCCCAGAGCACGGTGGCGGTCTTGGTCGCCGCGATGGCAGCCACGACCGTGCCCCACGAGCCCGCGCCGATGACCGCAACCTTCTGAGCCACCCCTTCAAACCTAGGCGCGGGCGTCCTCCCCTTAGACTCGGCGGCAATGGCTGACGGTGGATCGGCGGTGCTGGTGCCGGTGAAGGCCTTCGCCGCGGCCAAGGTCCGCCTGGCGCCGGTGCTCGCCGCTCCTGCGCGGGCCGCCCTGGCGCGCGCCATGGCCGAAGCAGTGCTGGAGGCGGCCCTGCCGTTGCCTCGCTACGTGGCCTGTGAAGACCGCGCCGTCGCCACCTGGGCCAACGCCATCGGAGCAGAGGTCATCTGGACGCCGGGGCTGGGGCTCAACGGCGCCGTGACCCGCGGCGTCGAGGTTCTGGCCGGCGCCGGCTTCGCCCACGTCATCGTCGCCCACGCCGATCTGCCCGCCGCTACGGCACTCGGCCGGCTCTCGGGCTTCGGGGGAGTGACCCTTGTTCCTGACCGCCGGGACGATGGCACCAACGTCGCCTCCGTACCGAGCGACGCCGGCTTCGTCTTCTCCTACGGCCCCGGCTCCTTCCACCGGCACCGGCGGGAGGCGATGCGGCTGGGGCTGGAGCTGCGGGTGTCCCGGGTGCGCGAGCTGCAGTGGGACGTCGACACCCCCGAGGACCTTCCGGTTCCGGCTCCGGCCTGAGCGCGGTGGACACGAGCACCAACCTGCCCACCCCGGCACGGGCACTGGCCATCGGCGCTCATCCCGACGACATCGAGTTCGGCGCGGGGGCGACGCTGGCCAAGTGGGCGGCCGGAGGGTGTGAGCTGTTCCACCTCGTGTGCACCGACGGCTCCAAGGGATCCTGGGACCCGGAGCAGGACCAGGCCGAGCTGGTGGCCCAACGCCAGCAAGAGCAGCGGGCCGCCTCTCGGGCCCTGGGCGGGACGGGTGAGTGCATCTTCCTCGGGTGGCGTGACGGCGAGCTGGAGTCGGGGCTGCGCCAACGCTGGGAGGTGGCGTACTGGATCCGCCGGTACCGCCCCGAGGTGGTGCTCGGTCACGATCCCTGGCGCCGCTACCGCCTTCACCCCGACCACCGCAACGCCGGCTTCCTGGCCACCGACGGGATCGTCGCCGCCCGGGACCCCCACTTCTTCCCCGAGCAGAACCTCGCCCACCATCGCCCGACGACCCTGCTGTTGTGGGAAGCCGAGGAGCCCGACCACGTGGAGGACGTCGACGGGTTCGTGGAGACGAAGCTGTCCGCCCTCCTCGCCCACGAAAGCCAGTTCCGTTCCACGATGGCCATCGACGACCCCGGTTCGGACGAGCAGACGGCGTCGTTCCGCGAGCGGGTGCAACGGCGACTGGCCGACCATGGCGCCAGGGCCGGCTTCGCCCACGGCGAGGCGTTTCGCATCATGGCCCAGCTTTAGACGCGACGAAGGGGGCCAGAGGCCCCCTTCGTCGACTGGCGGCTCGTTACTTCTTGGCGGCCTTCTTGGAACCGGTGGCCTTCTTGGCTGCCTCCCTGGGGGAGCCGCCGATCTTCTTGGTCGTCTCCTTGGCCACTGACGCGGCCTTCTTGGCCATGCCCCCCTTGGCGGCGGACTGGGCCTTCTTGGCCGGAGCCTTGGCTGCTGTCGCCGCCTTCTTGGCCGAGGACTTCTTGGCCGGAGCCGCGGCTGCGGCAGCCTTCTTGGTCGGAGTGGCTTTCTTGGTCGTTGTCGCGGCCTTCTTCGCCGTCGCCTTCTTGGCGGCGGGAGCGGCCTTCTTGGCTGCAGGGGACATGGGTGGCGTTGCCTTTCGCTCGCTACTTCTTCTTGGTGGACTTGGCGGCCTTTTTGGCCGGGGCCTTCTTGGCCGCAGCCGCCTTCTTGGCCGATGCAGCCTTCTTGGCCGCGCTCTTGGTGTTGAGGGCGGACTTGAAGGCAGCACCGGGAGCGAAGCGGACGCCCTTCGAAGCGGCGATCTTCACGGGGGCGCCCGTCTGTGGGTTGCGGCCGGTGCGAGCACCACGGGCCGTCGGGTTGAAGCTCCCGAAGCCGAGGATGGAGACCTTGTCGCCACCCTTGGCCGCATTCATCACGGTGTTGACGAAGGCGTTGAGGGCGCTCTCCGCCTGGCGCTTGTCGAGGCCGGCTCCTTCAGCCATTGCCTCGACGAGCTCACCTTTGTTCACCGCCACCTCCTGGCTTGTTGGGGAAGTTGGGGAAGTTGTTGCCAATGAAAGAGGTTTTGGCGCGCGAGGTCAAGCATTCCCGCTCTTGGCAACGCCCGAGAAGCCTTCTACTTCAAGGCTTCTGGCTCTTCTCCGGGCAAAAACCCTTGCAAAACAAGGGCTTTCGCGTCTCGAGAGGAAGCAGGATGACTAGGAGAGGCCTTCCAAAAGATTGAGCATGTCGTCGGCGTGCTCCTCCTCCACGGCCAGGATCTCTTCGATCATGCGCCTCGTCGTGGGGTCGTCATTGCCCAGCCAGCGGATGATCTCCTGGTACGACGCGATGGCCACGCGCTCGGCCACCAGGTCCTCGCGCACCATCTCTTCGAGGGTGTCCCCCTCGACGTACTCGGCATGGCTGCGGGCGGACAGCACGTCCGGGTTGAAGTCCGGGCTGCCCTGGAGCTGGGTGATCCTGGTGGCTGCCATGTCGGCGTGGCCGATCTCTTCGTTGGCGTGCTGGAGGAACTCGGCGGCCACCGCGGTGGCGCTCATCCCCGTGGCCGTGAAGTAGTGCCGCTTGTAGCGCAGGTAACAGACCAGCTCCGTGGCCAGCACCTCGTTGAGCACGGAGATCACCCGCTGGCGGTCGGCGCCGTACGCGTCGGTGATGGGGCCGGCCTCCATCTGGTCCCGGGCCCTGCGGCGGAGGGTTTCGACGTCGGTGAGGAAATCGCCAGATGCCATGGCTCCGAGCCTACGACGCCCAGCGGTAGTACGGCCGGGCCCGTGGGTACATCGCAGGCGTGCGCTGGCTGGCGCGGCTCATCGTCGCGGTTTTCATGACCACGTTGATGGTCGCCGCCGGGCTCGAGTTCACGCTCATGAGCGCGAAGACGTTCCGCTCCGCGGTGCGTTCCGACGGTGTCCCCCAGGTCGAGCTACGGCCCCTGGCCCGCCGTAGCCAGATCCTCGCTGCCGACGGCTCGCTGCTGTCGGTCCTGTACGAAGAAGACCGGGTGCCGGTCGCCCTGGACGAAGTTCCGCCCGTACTGATCAATGCAGTGCTGGCAGTGGAGGACACGGCCTTCTACGAACACGACGGCGTCAGCTTGCGGGGCCTGCTGCGGGCGGTGAAGGCCAATGCCACTGAGGGAGGCGTGGAGCAGGGCGGCTCTACCATCACCCAGCAGCTCGTGAAGAACGCCGTCCTCGACGCCGACCGCACCTACGACCGCAAGGCCCGCGAAGCGGTGCTCGCGCTGCGGATGGAGCGGGACCTGACCAAAGAGCAGATCCTCCAGCGCTACCTCAACACCGTCTACTTCGGCCAAGGCGCCTACGGCGTGCACGCCGCCGCCGAGCGGTTCTTCGCCAAGAAGCTGCAGGACCTGGACCTGGCCGAAGCAGCCCTGCTGGCCGGGCTCATCTCGAGCCCGGAGGGCTATGACCCGGTGCGCCGGCCGGAGGCCGCCCTGGCCCGGCGGAGCCACGCCCTCCGGCGCATGGTGCGCACCGGCTTCGCCACCCCGGCCGAAGCGGAGGCGGCCGAGCAGGCCCCCCTGCCGACCCAGGTGATGCGCCCCAAAGCCCAACCGAGCGACCACTTCACCGAGGAGGTACGCCGCCAACTCCTCGACGACCCCCGCCTCGGGGCCACCCCGGCCGAGCGCTCGGACAGGGTGTTCCGCGGGGGGATCACCGTCCACACCACCCTCGATCCCGAGCTGCAGGCACTGGCCGAGCAGGCCGTGCGGGAACAGCTTCCCGAGTCGCCCTTCACGGCCGCCCTGGTGGCCATCGACCCGGGCGACGGGGCCGTCAAGGCGCTGGTGGGCGGGCGCAACTTCGAACAGGCCAAGTACAACCTGGCCACCCAGGGGGCACGCCAGGCAGGGTCGTCGTTCAAGACGATCGCGCTGGCCGCATGGCTGGCCGCCGGCCGTTCACCCGAGGACCTGGTCGACGCCACTGCGCCGTGTGAGTTCCCCACCCCGGGGGCCCCCGAGCCGACGTGGCCGGTCGACAACTACGACGGCGGCAGCGGCGAGGTCGTCGTCACCACCCTTCGGGAGGCGACGGTGAAGTCGGCGAACTGCGCCTATGCCCGGGTGGCGCTGGAGCTCGGTCCGCAGAAGCTGGTGCACATGGCCTACCGCCTGGGCGTCACCCGGCGGCTGCCGGCGGTGCCGTCGGTCGTGCTCGGTTCCGGTGAGGTGTCCCCGTTGGAGATGGCTTCCATCTACGCCACCCTCGCCACCGAAGGCCTGCGACGGCCGCCGGTCTTCATCCGCACGGTGCTCGACCACAACGGCCAGCTGCTGCTCGAGAACCTGCCGCCGGCGGAGCGGGTGCTCGAGCCGCAGGTGGCCAGGACGGTGACCGAGGTGTTGAGGGGCGTGGTGGAGCGGGGCACCGGCCGCCGCGCCGGGATCGGACGGCCGGCGGCGGGCAAGACGGGCACCTCCCAGGAGTGGAGGGATGCCTGGTTCGCCGGCTACACGCCGCAGTTGGCCACTGCCATCTGGATGGGCAGCCCCGTGGCCCAGGAGAGCATGCTCGACGTCGGCGGCATCCGGGTCACCGGCGGGTCGTACCCGGCCATGATCTGGTCACAGTTCATGGCCGCGGCCATGGCCCCTCTGCCGGTGGTCGACTTCACTCCTCCCGACCCCGCCGCATGGCCGCTGTCCAACTGGATCGGGATGCCACCGGCGACCCTGCCTCCCGGCTTCGTGCTGCCCCCCCACCTGCTACCGCCCCCGCCCCCGCCGGCGCCGAACCCCCCGCCGGCGCTGCCCTTCGGGCCGACACCGGGGGGGCCGAAGAAGAACGACGGAGTGGTCGCCCCCGGCCCGACCACGGCGATCCCCCCGGGCGGACCGCCCGGCAAGGCGAAGGGCAAGCGCCGCTGACGGCTCGCTAGTCGGGAGGCTGGATCACCGGCGACCGGCGCCGCCGGCGACCGTTGCCGACCGGCTCCGCGTCGCCTTCGCTCTCTGCTTCGCCGGCTTCACCGTTGCTGACCGCCTCCCCGTTGCCCTGGCCCAGCGCCAGCAGCGCCGGCAGGGCGATGCCCACCCGGTTGTGGCTCTGGTGGGCCTCCACCGCCCGGCGGTGGTACTCCTCGGCCGCCTCCAGGAAGCCGTCGTGGCGGTAGATGGTGCCGTCCACCAGCGGCCCGTCCTCACCCTCGATGATGGCCCGCACGTCGTCGCCGGTGAGGGTCTTCTGCGTCTCCAGGGCGTGGGCGACGGCGAGGACCTCGAAGCGGTTCTCCACCAGGAGACGCTCCACCCGGCGGTACAGCTCGGCCAGCTTCTTTTCGATGCGGTCGCCCAGTTGGCTTTCGAGCAGGTCTTTGTCCTTGTCCTTGCCCTTGCCCCCTCCGCCGGGGCCGCCGCCCCCGCCACCGATGCCCACCCGGTGGGTCACGCCGTGGGAGGCGATGGTCGTGCCCATGCCCCAGTAGCCCTCCATCAGCGTCGCCACCTGGGTGGCGGCCTCGAGGTCACCGGACACGCCCGAGGAGTTGTCGCCCTCGAAGAACAGCCGCTCGCCGGCCAGCGACGCAAGGGCCACCAGGATGTCCGCTTCGTACTCCGAGCGCCACTGGGTGAAGAGGTCCTCGGGAGGGATCGAGGCGACCATGCCCAGGTAGTTCCCGCCCTTTTCGATGGTGGCGATGTCGATGGTGAGGTGCCGGCGCACGCGGTAGGCGATCACGGCGTGGCAGGCCTCGTGGATGGCGGTGGCATGGCGCTCGCGGTCGATGTACTCGACGTCTTCGGGAAGCCCCAGGTCCTTGAGGTGCTTGGCCCGGATGATGTCCTGCCAGGTGATCGTCTCCCGCCCGTCTCGGATGGCGGTGATGAGCGCCTCGTTCACCATGTCTTTGATGGTGGCGCCGGTGGCGTAAGGGGTGATGGTGGCCAGCTTGTCGATCTCCTCGCCGGTCAGCTCGTGGCTCACCTTGGCCAGGTACCCCTCGTAGGTGCGCACCCGGCCGGCCTTGGACGGGTAGCCCACCTTGTAGATGCGATCGATGCGGCCCGGCCTGAGCATGGCCTCGTCGAGGGACTCGGGCATGTTCGTGGCCATCATCACCAACATCCGGTACTTGGGCGGGGGCTTCGGCCTCATGCCCAGGGCTCGCCGGACGTGGCGGTTGAGAAAGCCGCGGGGCTTCTTCAGGCCCGACAGCTCGGCCAACAGGGCCTGCAGCGTGCCGCCGCCCCCTCCCCCCATGCCCATGATCATGTGGTTGCGGACGCCGCCGACGGGTTCCCCCGCCGCCGCCGTGTCCACCGCACCGCGCAGGACGAGGCTCGAGGACGCGTCGGTGAGGTACCCGAGGCCGTTGCACCGGGTGAGGTCGCCCCACGGAGACTTCGCCCTACCCCCGTTCCACCCGCCCGGGGCCAGGCCGCCGCGGCTGCCGAGGGCGTCGGCCTCGTCGAAGAACACCACGACGCCGCCGTAGCGCACGGCGAGCTTGCGCAGCTTGCGGAACAGCGCCTTCACCTTCAGGATGCCGACGCCCATGAACATGTTGGTGAAGGCACCCGGCTCCACGAAGACGAAGGGCTTGCCGGTCTCGCCGGCCACCGCTTCGGCCATCAGGGTCTTGCCCGTCCCCGGGGGCCCCCACAACAGGACGCCGCCGGGGACGTAGCCGCCCTTCTCCTCGATCTTCTCCGGCGTGTCGAGGTAGACCAGGTTCTCCTTGATGCGGCTGTGGGTCGTCAGCGGTTCGTGCACGTGGTCGACACGGTCGTCAAGGACGGCGAGGAGCTCGAGGAGCTCAGCTCGCACCTGGGGATGCGCCCAGAGCAGGTCGACGGCGTCTTGGGTCGTCTGGTCCCGGCTGAGCACACGCCCGGC
>JAHWJQ010000043.1 GCA_019348305.1 Actinomycetota bacterium | reverse complement strand
TATGGGTGGTTTGGCCGCGTCGTTGTTTGTTCATGGGGGGCGGGGCCGGGGGGGCATCCCCGGCCACGGCCGCTTTTTTCGTTCTCAGCCCATGCCCACGATGGGCTGGTTGAGCCGAATGGCGCCGGTCGAGCCGCAGAACTCGGCGTCGCCGAAGCTGAAGATGCCACCGTCAGAGGCCACGAACCAGTAGCCGTCGCCCGAGGGCGTGGCCCGCATCCCCACCACCGGCTGGTTGAGCCGGATGTCGCCGGTCGAGCCGTGGAAGCCGGCGTCGCCGAAGCTGAAGACGCCGCCGTCGGAGGCCACGAACCAGTAGCCCCGGCCGGTGGGTGATCCAGCCATCCCCACGATGGGCTTGTTGAGGCGGATGTCGCCGGTCGAGCCGTGGAAGCCGGCGTCGCCGAAGCTGAAGACGCCGCCGTCGGAGGCCACGAGCCAGTACCCGTTGCCGCTGGGCGTGGAGGCCATGCCCACGATCGGCGCGTTGAGGGCAATGGCGCCGGTGGAGCCATGGAACTGCGCGTCGCCGAAGCTGAAGATGCCACCGTCGGAGCCCACCAGCCAGTAACCGTTGCCCGACGGCGTGGCCGCCATGCCGACGATCGGACGGTTGAGGCGCATCGCTCCGGTGGAGCCGTGGAAGCCGGCGTTGCCGAAGGAGAACACCCCGCCGTCACGGGCCACGAACTGGTAGCCCTGGCGGTTTGGCGTGGAGGTCATCCCCACGATCGGCTGGTTGAGCCGGATGTCGCCGGTAGAGCCGACAAAGGGCGCCTGCAGGCCGAAGCTGAAGATGCCGCCGTCGCCGGCCACCAACCAGTAGCCGGTGGCGCAGGGGGGCGGGGGAGCGGCGTCGGTGACATCGGCCCCCAGACGGCGCGCGTTCTTGCGGAACACGGGCCAGGGGGCCGAGGTCGGGTTGGGGATGTCGAAGGCCTGCACCCAGCCGGTGTTGCCCGTGCGGGGGTCGAACCCGGCGGTGACCACGGCCCAGGAGCCGCCGAGGGAGCCGACCGCAGCGGCCGTCTTGTGGGCCAGCCCCGTGCGGCCGACGGCGAAGCGATTGAGGATCTGGCCGTTCGCGCCGCTCAGGACGAAGGCCTGTGGGGTGGCGGCCGCTACCACCTCCGGCGTGCCGCCTCCGTTGACGTCGGCGATCACGGGGGAGCCGACGTAGTCGTTGTCACCGAGGGCCGTGCTCCAGATGACGCTGCCGTCGCCGCGGTAGGCGCGGATCGTGCCGTCCTTGCTCCCCATCACGACATCGGTGGAGCCGTCGGCGTTGACGTCGCCCAGCGCCGGCCCGGTCAGGAAGATGGGCGACGGCATGGCCTGGGGCCACCCCGGCAGGTCCGTTCCGGTGCCGAGGTCGAAGGCCCAGACCCGGTTGGACTCACCGCAGCGGCCCAGGTTGACGCACTTGTCGTGGCCGGCGCCGGTGACCACCGCGCCCCGGCCGTTGATGGTGCCGATGGCCGGCGCGCTCTGGAAGGTCTCGCTCGAGGTACGGGCCCAGGCCTGGGCGAAGGTGCCGGTCCCGTTGTAGTCGAGCCGGCGGAAGAACCCGCCGTCGATGGGCTGGCCGCCCCTGGTGGCGTCGCCGCCGATGAACACCTCGGCTTGGCCGTCGCCGTCCACGTCGGCCGCCGCCGGCGCCGACCAGACGGTGTCCTGGTTGTCGAAGGCGGCGATGACGTTGCAGTTGTGGTCGATGGCCCGGATGAAGTGGTCGAACGACCCGAAGACGACGTCTCTCAGCCCGTCACCGTTGACGTCGGCCATGGCCGGGCTGTTGAACACCGGCTCGGAGAACCCGTCGGGCCCCCCCTCGGTCCAGACGTTGAACTTGTCGTTGGTGCGGAACCGGCAGCGGGTCGAGCCGTTGCTGTTGAAGATGACCAGGCCGCCGTTCTGGTTGCGGTAGTTCTGGTCCACCGTCCCCCCACCCACCGCAACCTCGTTGGCCCCGTCACCGTCGAGGTCGCCGACGGCCGGGCTGGAAGCGACGGCGGCGATCTGACCCGCTACCGGCTCCACCCGGGCCGGCCAGCCGGGAAGGGCGTTGCCGTCGGCGGCATAGGCGTACAGGAGTCCGTTCTGGCCACCGACGACGACATCGTTGCTGCCGTCGTTGTTCACGTCGGCGATTGCCGGTGAGCTCCAGTGCAGGTCGGCGCCGCCCGGGTTGGCGACCCACCGGGCCGCTCCGTCGGCCAGGGACGCCGAGGCCGGGAAAGTGGGATGGAGGGCAAGGACGGCAGCGCCGGTGGTACAGGCGACGGCCAAAGCGAGGACGCGACGGAGGTTCATCGACTCGTTTCTCCAGAGGGGGCACGAAGGAACAGATGGGCAGAGAAGCTGCCGCGTCAAGGAATACCGCCGCAATGCGTGGTCGAAACCCCACGCGTCGCTTTATCCCCTTCAGGAGGGATCGCCGCGAAGCGCGGCCGCTGCCTCGGGCTCCACCCCCTTGGTGACCTGGACCGGTTGTCTGCCCTCGTCGGTACGCCAGATGCTGAAGGCCGCGGTGGCTCCGCACAACCAGGCGAGGCCGAGGGTCCAGCCGGCCACCACGTCGCTCACGTAGTGGACCCCGAGCATGAGCCGGCTCACGCCAATGGCCAGCACCAAGGCCACGGTGACGGCGAGGGCGACCAGTCGCCAGCGGCGGGGGAGGGCTGGAAGCAGGACGAGCAACAGGGCGCCGTAGGTGACAGTCGACGACATTGCATGACCGGAGGGGAAGCTCTTGCCGAAGGCGGTGGCGAGGGGGCTCGCGACCTCCGGGCGCGGCCGGTTCACCGCCACCTTGACCGCGGTGTCGACGATCCCTCCGCCGATGGCCGTGACCACCAGGTACAGGGCCAGCCGGCGGCGGCCTCGCCAGCAGACGAAAGCGGCGCCGGCCGCCACCGCGAACGCCAGCCACAGCGGCTTGCCCAGCAAGCTCACCGCCTTGAGGGCAGCTACCAGCGCCGGCTGGTCCACGACGCGCTCGTGGAGGTGCCGGGCCACATCCTCGTCGACCCGGGTGAACGGGCCATCCCTCAGCACCTCGAGCAGGAGGTACGAGAACGGGACGGCAACCAGGACCAGGGCCAGCGCCGTGAGGGTGAGCCGCAGCCCGTAGCGTTCGGCCGGCTCCAGACGGCGCCGCAACATCTGAGTGAGATCGGCCACTGTGTTCGCTGGTGTACCCCGTTCATGACAGAGGAAAAGCAGCCGCGGTGGTACCGAGGCGCCCTCGTGTGGCTGGCCGTGGCCCGTGCTGTCCTGGGGGTGGCGGCTGTTCCGTTGGCGCCCTTCCTCTACCGAGACCATTTCGCTGTGCTGGTCCTGCTTCGGCCCACCAAGGAGGTGCTGCTGGCCGGGGGCTTCTTCATCCGCCGCGGCGAGGTGAACCCCGTGGTCGTGGTCGGGGCTGCCGCTCCGCTCGCCATCCTGGCCGTCTGGCACTTCTACTACCTCGGCCGGTGCTTCTCCACGGAGATCCGTTCGGGCGAGGGCCTGCCGCGGGTGGCCGAGCGGTTCCTGCCGCCCCGGCGCATCAACAAGCTGTGCCGCGTCTTGGCTCACAAGGGCCGCCGGCTCATCTTCGCCGGCCGCCTGGCCAGCTTTCCCTCGACTCTGCTCGGCGCCGCCGCCGGCGCCTCGCAGATGCCGCCGCGGCAGTTCCTCCCCGCCGATCTCGCGGGTGCCGTGGTATCCATCGCCGAGGTTGTCGTTGCCGGGTACCTGCTGGGGGAGGCCTACAAGAAAGCCGGGCCATGGCTGACGGCGGCGGGGGTGGTGCTGCTGCTGGCCCTTCTGATCGGGCTCGGCCGGGCATTGACCGGGTCAGACCCTGGTGCCGACGACTTGGACACGCCGGCCAGACGCCGGCCAAGAGGCCTCAGCGGGCGGGGCCGGCGCCGGCGAGGTGGTCGAGCAGGAGGCGGTTGAGCTGGTCCGGCCGCTCTTCCATGACCCAGTGGCTCACGCCCTCCAGCACCTCGAAGCGGTACGGCCCGTCCACGTACCCGGCGGTCGCTTCCGCGGCCACCCGCCCGAGGGCCGGGTCGCGGGTGCTCCAGACGTAGAGCGTCCGCACCCCGATCCGGCCGGTGCCAGCGGCCAGCCCGGGGCCGTTGGCCCGGTACCAGTTGAGGGCGGCCCGGAGGGCGCCGGGGCGGCAGAGGGCCTCCGCGTCGCGGTGGGCGCTGGGCGCAGGCAGCCCACTCAGGCGCAGCAGCCGGCGCAGCACCGCGCATCGCCGGGGGCCGAGCAGCGCCTCGGCCAGCCCGGGAAGCCGGAACAGGGCGATGTAGGACGAGCGGAGCACTTGGAGGCTGCGGGGAACCGCAGCGATGAGAGCCCCGGGGTGCGGGGTCGAGATCACCGCCAGGCTGTGCAAGCGGCCTGCGTCGGCAGCGGCCAGCGCCCAGCCCACCGCCCCACCCCAGTCGTGGCCGACCAGGTGGAAGCGCACGAAGCCCAGGGCGTCGGCCAACCCGATGACATCGGCCACCAGGTGGTCGACGGCGTAGCTGGCGACGTCGTCGGGGCGGGCGCCGGGCGAGTAGCCCCGCTGGTCCGGCGCCACGGCTCGGTAGCCGGCGCCGGCCAGGGCCTCGAGCTGGTAGCGCCAGCAGGCGGAGCTCTGCGGGAAGCCGTGTAGAAGCACGACCGGCTCCCCGTCGGCAGCACCGGCGGCCAGGATGTCGAAGCTGAGACTCCCCACCGAAACGGTGGTCGCCGTCACCGTGGCGGTCATGGGCTTCCCTTACCCACCCTCCCGCTTAACCTCGGCGTTGCGGTAACAATCGAAGGGTGGTCGAGCTGGATCAGGTCGAGCAACGCGGGCCACGGCTCCTCCTCCGCTTCCTGGCCGTTGCCGCGATCGGCCTGGTGGCCCTCGTCACCGGGCTGGCCTGGGATGTCTTCGGTCATGCCCGCACGGCGGCCTCCGATCACCAGGAGGCGCTGCTCACTCTTGCCAACCCGGCGCACGTGCTGTTCCTGGTCGGCGTGGCGGGAGTGGTGGTGGGTGTCAGCGGGGCGCTCGTCACCGCGATGGCCGGTACGACCGCCGGGCCCCGGCGCCCGCCGGCGGTCGCATGGCTTGCCGCCGCCGTTGCCGTCGCCATGGTGGGGGCGTCCGGTGTGCTCGTCGTCGTCTCCTCGCGGTCGGCTGGCGAGGAGAACGGCGCGGCCGCGCCTCCCCCGATCGCGGCTGCAGCGCCGGCGCCGCCCCAGCCCCTGATCGCCCACGATCACGGCGCCCCCGCCGCCCACGGCGGGCACGACGCGCCCGGTTGCCGGGCGAGCCGCGACCAGCAGGCCGCTGCCGACCGGCTCCTCTCCGGAACCAAGGCCAGTGCCGCTCGCTTCGCCGCCCTGGGCGCGGCCACGGCTGCGGGCTACGTCCCCGCCACGCCGCCCTCGTGGTCCACGGTGCACTACGTCAACCACTCCTACCTCGCCGACGGGCGCATCCTCGATCCCGCGTACCCCGAGGCTCTCGTGTACGCGAACACCGCCCGCGGGCCAGTTCTGGCTGCTGCGATGTACGTGATGGCCCGACCAGGTGAACCGGGCCCCGAGGTGGGGGGCTGCCTGACCAAATGGCACACCCATACCGATCTCTGCTTCTCACCGGACACGCTGCAGGTGGTGGGCTTCGTCCCCCCGCAAGGAACGTGCAGCAACGGCAGTGTGAACTTCGTCCCGCCCGACATGATGCACGTGTGGGTGGTCGACGTACCCGGCGGCCCCTTCGCTCACGACGTGGACGGCGCGGCGCTAGCCCGGTCGCTCAGCCGGTGACGGCGGGGGGGCGGAGACGTCGCCGTGGTGGCGGCAGCGGGCGGTGTAGTGGGAGGGGGTGACCGTCACCGCCAGCCGCGAGCCGCAGGCGGGGCAGTGCCGGGGCGGGTCGAGAGGGCGGCGGCAGCCCGGACAGGACGGCGAGCCGCACCCGGTGCAGTGGGGGCCCGCTGGCACCTCAGATGACCCGGGAGAGGACCCCGATGGGCATGCGGAGGTCCTCGAGCATCTGCAGGTCGTCCTCCGGGGCACGCCCGAGGGTGGTCAGGTAGTTGCCGACGATCAAGGCGTTGATGCCCGAGGTCATGCCCAGCACCTGCAACTCCCGCAGGGTGACCTCCCGGCCGCCGGCGTAGCGCAGGATCACCGCCGGGAGGGCGAGGCGGAACAGCGCGATCCACCGGATGGCCTCCAGAGGCTCCACCAGCGCCCGCGCCTGCAACGGGGTGCCGGGCCGGGGATTGAGGAAGTTGATCGGCACCTCGCAGGGGTCGACCGAGCGCAACTGCAACAGCAGTTCCACCCGTTGGGCGTCGGTCTCGCCCATTCCCAGGAGCGCCCCGCAGCACAGCTCCATCCCGCTCTCGCGCACCAAGCGGCAGGTGGCGACGCGCTCGTCCCAGGTGTGGGTGGTCACGATCTCACCGAAGAAGGACCGTGCCGTCTCCAGGTTGTGGTTGTAGCGGTGGACGCCGGCGGCTGCGAGCCGGCGGGCCTGTTCGGCGGTGAGGATCCCCGCCGAGACGGCGACCTGCAGCCCGGTGCGCTCTCGGACGAGCGGCACCATCTCCAGGATCGACGACAGGATCCGCTCGTCGGGGCCCCGAATGGCGAGCACGATGCAGAACTCCGAGGCGCCCAGCGCCGCCGTCTCCTGGGCGGCGGCCAGGACGTCGGTGCGATCGAGCAGCGGCGTTGCCTTGACCGAGCTGGAGAACCGGACCGACTGGCTGCAGAAGTGGCAGTCCTCGGGGCACCCGCCCGTCTTGGCCGAGAGGATCCCTTCGATCTCGACCGTAGGCCCGCACCACTGCAGCCGGACCTCATGAGCCAGCGCGGCCACGCCCGGTACTGCTTCGGGGGGAAGCTCGGCCAACGCCGCCAGCTCACGCTCATCCAGCAGGCGGCGGTCGTCGAGCAAGGCGACGGCGACTTCGGCGAGCAGCGCCCGGGACACTCCGAGAAGCTAGCGAGGTTTCAGACCCGCCCAAGGACCAGGTGCGGGATGAACCGGAAGTGAATCAGTGGCAACAACTCCCACCCTCCTCCCCAGCCTGCGGAGAACCTTCCCGTCCCGGCACTCAGCAGAGCCGCAGCACGGGCCACCCGGCCGCCGCTGCTGCCTGCCGGAGCCGGCGATCGGGGTTCACGGCCACGGCACCCCCGCAGGCGCCGAGCAGCGGCAGATCTGCTCCGCTGTCCGCGTAGGCGAACGCCCGGGCCAGATCCACCGGTCCCATCTCTTCCCGGAGCCGCTCGAGCTTTCCCTCGCCGTGGCAGAAGGGACCATCGAGACGGCCGGTGAGCCGGCCGGAGACCACCTCGGTGCGGGTGCCCACTGCCCGGTCAGCGCCCAAGGCGGCGGCGACCACCTCCACCAGCTCCTGAGGACTGGCCGACAGGACGACGCAGAGGTCACCGGCGGCGTGGTGGCGCTCGAGCAGCCAGCGCGCCGCTGGGTACGCGCCTGACGCGATCTGCGGCCCCACCTCCCGCGCCACCGAGATCAGCTGCTCCAGCTCGCGGTCTGCCGCGGCGGCCAGCAGGCTCTGGCGCAGCCGGGTGATCCGGCTGTCGGACAACCCGCGGCGGCTGAACAGCTCGGCCTTGACGATGTGGCGGGCGACGTCAGTGCGGCCGATGACCCCTCTTTGGGCCAGTGCCCTGCCGAGTTCCATCAACGTCGACCCCGGTACCAGGGTGCGGTCGAGATCGAAGATGGCCAGGCTGCGAGCAGCGCACCGGCCGGGTCGGGAAGGGCGGGTCGTGGACACCGTCGCCGTGGTCATGAGCCAAATGGTGAAGGAGCAAGGTTGCCGCTCGATGACGGCGCCAGCGCCTGCGCGTGAACATCGTCCAAGCGTTTCCCGCGAGCCGGTCTGCGGTGGCGGCTACGTCCAAGGCGACGGTGGCTCCGAACAACAGGTGAACTCTGGGAGCCAACATGCAACCAACTGCCCGACTCGCCGCTGCCGCATTCATCTTCGCCGGAGGCTTCATCCACCTGCAGCTCTGGCTCGACGGCTACCGCCGCATCCCGAGTATCGGCCCGCTGTTCCTGTTGAACGTTGCGGCCTCCGCCCTGGTCGGCGTCGCCCTGGTTGTGGGGAAGGCCCGGGGGCAGGTGCTCGTTGCCTCTGCCGTCCTGGCAGTTTCCTCCGCGGTCGCTCTGTTGATCAGCCGGACAGTGGGGCTGCTCGGGTTCAGCGAGCCCTGGACTCCCGCTGCTATCCAGGCCATCGCCGCCGAGCTGGGTGCGATCGTGGCCATCGCCGCGGTCGTGTCAGCCGCTCGTGGCCGGCCGGCGTACGCGCTGGCGCAACGCCCCGCCCGGCGTTCCCGGCGCGATCAAGATTCGAGCGAGGCGAGGTAGCGGCACCACCCACCGCGCCGCCCACATCGCCGGCACGCTCGAGGATCTGCTCCTTCGATCGGAACCAGTAGTAGAGCGAGCTGGCGCCGAGCCCTGCTGACTCGGCGATCTCGGGCCATCCTGTTGGCCGCGATCCCCCGGGGGGCAAAGAGCCGGCTGGCGGCGGCGACGATCTGGGCGCGCCGGTCCTCGTTCGTCGGGGTGCGGTTCTTCCGAGGTCGCCCCGCGGCCATGGCCGACGGTAGCTGTTCCCCCAGGTGCAGGGCGGCCCGCGGTCAGCCGTTCACCGCTGAGTTGAACGCGTCGGCTTCGTTGACGAGCGTCACGACGCCGTCTTCACCCTCGACCAGGGTGAGCAGGCTGGAGTTGCCCTCCCACGTCTTGAACGTGTGGAAGACGCGCCGGTACTCCGTCGGGTCGTCGATCCGGAACTCGACCTCGCCCATTACCAGCGGTTCCTCGCCGCCGAAGACGTCGGCCCGCACCACTGGCCCGTCTTCTTCCACGCGCAAGAGCTGCACGCCTGAGATCACTCGAGTTCCGCGCTCCATGTCACCATCCTCCACGTCGAGCTCCGAGATCGCCAGTCGCGTTGCCGCTGGTGGCCGCCGCCGGCGGCACTGCTCGGGGGTCCACCCTTCTTACGCTTCCCCCGGCACCTTCGTCGAAACACTTCGGCTGCCTCTGGCGACGGCCCGGCTGCACGTAGGTTCACCGCGATGAATCGGCCCTTCCGTTTCGCTCTCCAGGCGATGGAGCTGACTGATCGCGCCGGCATCGTTGCCCTCGCTCGGCGGGCCGAGGACCTGGGCTACGAGGATCTCTACTCCTATGACCATGTCGGTGCCGTCGACCCGTTCGTGCCACTGGTCGTGGCGGCCGAAGCCACTTCGGCGCTGCGGGTCGGGCCGCTGGTGCTCAACAACGAGTTCCACCACCCGGTCCTGTTGGCCCGTACGGCGGCCACCGTCGATCGCCTCACCGGAGGCCGACTGGTGCTGGGCATCGGCACTGGCTACATGCAGGCCGAACACGATGCCATCGGGCTCGAACTCCGACCACCGGGGCCAAGGGTGGAGCGCCTGGGCGAGACGTTGGTTGCGCTGCGAGCGCTGCTCGACAATGGGGCGGCCACCCTCCACGGCCGGCACCACCAGATCGCCCTCGATGAACTCGGGGTACGGCCGGTGCAGCCGCGAGTGCCGATCCTCGTAGGCGGCCATGGTCGACGGGTCGTCGGCCTCGCGGGCCAATTCGCCGACATCTTCCAGTTCACCGGCCTCACCCATGGCCCCGGCGGCGTGATCGAGCCCGGAGGCTTCGACATCGAGGCAGTCGGCGTTCGAGCCCGGTGGCTGGCCGAAGCGGCTGGTGAGCGCGCTGGTGACATCGAACGCTCGGTGCTCGTGCAGGCGACCCAGGTCGGCGACGGTGCCGACGCGGCAATGGGTCACGTCGCCGAGCGCCTGAACGTCGACCGGGCGCTGGTGGCATCGTCGCCGTTTCTGCTCTTCGGATCGGTCGACCAGGTGGTCGACGAGCTCGAGTCACGTCGTGAGACGCTCGGCATCTCCCACGTGGTGGTGCGCGATGCCGAAGGCTTCGCCCCGGTAGTCGCAGCCTTGGCCGGCCGGTGATCGGGCGAGGGGTCCTGCTCGATGCGGGAGACCGGAGCTCGGTCGTGCTGGCACCTTTTCGTTGCGCCTCGGGCCCGTCACAGGTCAGGTCATCTTGGGAGAGCTCCGGCGACCTCACCGTGATGCTGTCGAAGCTCTACGCGCACCGGTATCCCAAACCGGTGGGCGGCGGCGCGCAGCTGCCTGAGGTGCTGCCCCGCTCCGGCGGTGACGACCCCTTCGATCGTCAGCAGGAGAACGTCGCCGTCCGAGCGGATGACAAGCCGGTAGCTCTGGTCGCTTTGCATGCCTCCATCGTGACCTCGGATTGCACCATCAACCTCTCGGTCCGGTGTCGATTCGGTAACAGACCGCCCGTTCACCCACGCTCGAATCGGTACCCGACACCTCGAACTCTCCTGATGTAGTCACGGCCCGTCCGCCAAGTCGCCCAGTTTGCTATGAAGGCGCTTCGAAACTCGATCGTTGTCAACGCCACCTCCTATCTATTGTGAAAGGCGCGGAATCCGCCCCCATCGACGAGCACATCCATGCGCCCATCGCGCCCGAGTGAATGCGCCGTGGACGGACAAACCGGCCCGTTGGAGCACGATCGTTGCCGCTTCGCGAACCGAGGCGTCGTCCCTCGACCAGGAGCACTCTTTGGCTCACCTCCGAAGCGTGCCGCACGTCCCGAGCGACAGACAAGGAGGGGTCATCGGTGATCCCGTCCGGCCGGGAACAGCATTGTCACACAGCAGTGACAGTGGGATAGGCACGAAGCGGAGATGCGGCCAGGCACGCGTGGGATGAATCGTTGTGGGTGAGGCCACAGCGGTAGTGGTGGCCGGTCTCGCGCTTGCTGCAACCCACCTGGCGGCTGGCCGGCTACGGTTCTTTTCCGTCATCCCGAGAACGAAGTGGCTCTCGTTCGCGGGAGGGATCGCGGTTGCGTACGTCTTCGCCCACCTCCTTCCGGAGATCTCGAAGGCAGAGGCGGAGTTCTCCAAGGTCGATGTCCTTCGACCGTTCGAACACTTCGAGTGGCTGGTTGTGATGGCGGGCCTGGCAGTCTTCTACTCCCTCGAGCACCTCGCTCTCGGGACCAAACGGGGACAGAACACAGACCCGGACGGGACGCCCCCCGGTACGTTCTGGGTTTCCATCGTGTCTTTTTCGATTTACAACGCCCTCATCGGCTATCTGCTACGGGAGCGGCGAGAGGCGGGCGTGACGGAGATGACTCTCTACGCGGTCGCTCTCGGTGTGCATTTCGTCGTAAACGACATCGCCCTCCGAGAGCACCACAAGAACCGTTACGACTCGATCGGAAGGTGGTTGGCCGCAGGAGCGGTCCTGGTGGGTGCCGCCGCCGGCCTCGCCGTCGAGGTTGATCGCGTGGTTGTCGTCACCGCGTTGGCCCTGGTGAGCGGGGGGATCATTCTGAACGTCTTGAAGGAGGAGTTGCCTGGAGAGCGACGGGCGAGCCTGGCGGCGTTCTTGACTGGGCTAGTGGCGTACGCCGCGCTCATCACCGCGGCCTGAAGTCACGGCCGCGACCCACACCAGGCTCAGTCAACGGGGTTGAGCTCCGCGATCTCCTTTTTGATCTCGTTCCAGGCTTCTCCGGCGTCGACGTCCGTGTTCTGGATGCGGTCGCACAGGCTCTGCGCCTCGTCCACTTGCCCGGAGTCGGCGTCGCGGAGCTTGTCCACCGAGTCACGGCACCGTTCGAGCAGTTCCTGCTTCGCGTTCGGATCCTTGTTGCTCTGGATCTCGTTCACCAGGCGTTCTGCGTCGTTCTTGAGACTGCCCCACGCATCCACTGCGGCCTGACGGACATCGCCGGCAGCCTCCTGCGTCTCCTCTGCCACGCCTCCGGCTGTTTCGTCACCCTCGTCGCCACACCCAGCGAGCAACAGGGCGGCGAGGACGAGCCCTACGACTGCATGCCTTCGTGCCACGCGTCCCCCTGTCAGATCCTTGCCCACACGAGCCACACCAGGCCCAGGATGGCGACGACCAGAGCGAAAAGAGCCAGAGGCCACATGGACCGCGGCATTGTGGGCCTGGCGATGCGTTCCCTCACTTCCGAGCGATTTCCCATCACTGCGCCTCCTGTCGGTCTCGTTGTCGTGACCCTGCCCGGCGTCGGTTACAACTGCGCGACTCGCGCGTAACTGCTGCGTAGCAAGCACCACCGGTCGGGGCGACGCCTGGGTAGACAACCTGCATGCAACGCCGGCCGATCGGACTGCACGACCTTCCTGTGGCTCCGCCGCTCGAGCCCATGCTGGCGACGCTCGCCCGCGCCCTGCCGGCGGGGGGGCACTGGTACGAGCCGAAGTGGGACGGGTTCCGCTGCATCGCATTTCGAGCGGGCGACAAGACGTTGCTGTCCTCGCGCAACGAGCGTCCGCTGGACCGCTACTTCCCGGAGGTCGTCGAGGGATTGCTCGGGCTGGGCACCGACCGCGTAGTGCTCGACGGGGAGATCGTCGCCGCGGGGGCGGATGGTCTGGACTTCTCTGCCCTCATGTTCCGCCTCCACCCCTCCCCGTCGCGGGTGGGCCGGTTGCGGACGGAGACGCCTGCCTCCTTCGTCGCCTTCGACGTGCTGGCGGCAGGGGGGGACGACATGCGGTCGGTGCCATTCCTCGAGCGGAGGCCGCGGCTGGCCGAGGTCGTCGCGGGCGCGCCGCTGACGATCGCCATGACGCCGGTGACCGACGATCGTGTGGGGGCAGAGTCCTGGCTGGAACAGTCCAGGGGCGGTGGCATCGACGGCGTGGTGGCGAAGAACTTACGGTCGGTCTACGAGCCCGGCCGGCGGTCGAAGTCGTGGCTGAAGGTGAAACCCGATCGCAGCGCGGACTGCGTGGTCGGAGGCTTCCGGGTGGTCGGCGGAGAGCGGCTGGTGGCGTCGCTGCTCCTGGGGCTGTACGACGGGGAAGGAGCGTTGCGCCACGTCGGCGTCGCCGCGTCATTCACGGCGGCGCGGCGCGCCGAGTTCTTCAACCAGTCGAAGCCGTTCGTGACAACGCTTACGGGTCACCCGTGGGAGCACGGCTTCGCCCTCGAACGCGGCCCGATGGGCCGCCTGAAGGGGTCCGCGGGAGCTTGGGACCCGGCGACGATGGCCCAGGACTGGGTGCCAGTACGGCCGGCGCTCGTGTGCGAGGTTGGCTACGACCAGCTCGACGCGACGGCCCGGTGGCGGCATCCGGCTCGTTTCCACCGGTGGCGTCCCGACCGCGAGCCCACGTCGTGCACCTTCGAGCAGATGGAATTCAGCCCCCCAGCGCTGGCACAGGTACTCGGGCAGGCGTGGTGAACCGGATCGAGGTCGAGCTCGCAGGTCGCCGCGTCAGCCTTTCGAACCTCGACAAGGTGCTCTGGCCCCGGCTCGGGCTGACCAAGGGCTGGATGGTCGACTACTACAC
>JAHWJQ010000042.1 GCA_019348305.1 Actinomycetota bacterium | reverse complement strand
TGGGCCCGGCGGTCTCTCTCCGCCAGGTACGCCTCCGAGACGCCCCGGGCGATGTCAGCCGCCGCAGTAGGAGACTGATGGCGGGCGGTTATGCGCAACACGTTGATGTCACCGGCCTGGGAGGCCTCCACCGACCCCTGGAGGGACGTTGCGCCGGCTTGGCCAGTGTCGAGTCGCTGGGCGGCGGCGGTGAGTACGGCCGGGCTGGTGGCGACCCTGGCCTCGGTGGGGATGCTCACGGGACGGGCTGCTTCGACGGCCCCCGTTCCCGAGGTCTCGAACAGCAGGTCGGTGAACGACTGGTAGCTCGGCTCTTGGCGGCTGGTGAGACCGTAAGCCACCCCGGCGGCGACGATGACGGGGAGCACGATGCTCAGCTTCCTGCGCCACAGGAAGCGCATGTACTGCCCGAGAGAGGCGCTAGCAGGGGGCGCGGGGGGTACCCGGGAAGCAGTCATGCGGCGCTCACCACGGCGGGAGCATGTGGCTGGATGGAACCGCCGACGGCGAGTTGGCGGTGGGACCACAGCACCAGCCCCACGGCCATGAAGGTGGACAGCGCCACCCCCCGCGTCCAGAACATGTCGAACTGGGCGTGGGCCAAGGCAGCCATGACGATGCCCGCTCCGGCGGTGTTGGCGAGCGACTCGGTACCTGTGACCAGCGACGAATTGCTCAGGGCCAGCCGGAACGCTCCGGCGAACAATGCAGCCAGGAACAAGAGGCCGAAGATGCCGGTCTCGGCCCACGCCAGCAGCGTGAGGTTGTTGGGGTCGACCTGGGAGCCGCGGTCCTTGATCACGGCGACGAAGTTGCCAGCCCCGTGGCCCAGGATTGGCCGCTCCCGGATGGCCTCGACGCCGCTCGACCACGTGCGCAACCTGGTGCCGGCGCTGGTGTCGGCGGTGGACACGTCGATGCGCTCCGTGGTCAACCCGGGGGCGGCTAGGAACAGCAGGGCGATCGCCGCTGCCGCGGCCGACAGCGCCGGCCATCCGAGCAAGGGCCGCTGGAGCACCACGATCACGGCCGTACCCGCGAGCGCCCCGATCCACCCCCCACGAGAGCCCGACATCAGCAGGCCGACGGTGATCGGGAGCCCCGCGGCCAACCAGACGATCGGTGATCGGCGCTCGCCCTCGAAGGCGAGAGCGACCAGTGCCACCAGCCCGAACGACAGCATGAACCCGAGCCAGTTCTTGTGCATGCCGAGGGCGTAGACGTGGAGCCACCGGCCCTGGAGTGCTCCGGTCACGGCGGTCGCCGCGCCGAGCACGACGCAGCCGGCGACCAGTGCAACGACGGCCCGCCGCACCGCTCGCCCGTCGGCGGGCAGAGCGTGCACCACCGCCATGCCTCCCAGCACGAAAGCCGCCCGTTGCGCCGCCTCGACCATCACCGCCACGGGGTCGGCGGCCCAGGCAGCCGACATCGCCGTCCAGACCACGAAGGCCACGGCCGGCACCGCCAACGGGCCCAGCAGCGGCCCCGGCTCATGTCCCAGCGCCCAGTCGAGGAGCAGTGCGCCGGCCACCACGATCAGCAGGGCGTCGCTGGGCCCGAGGAGCAGGCCACCGAGCCCCACGGCGTAAGGCAGGAGGCACAGCGGCAACAACGCCGCAGTGGCCATCGCCCGGTTGCGGCTGACGGCCACCACGGCGACGATGCCGGCCAGGGCGGCAACCGTCAGCAACGGGAACCGGGTGCTCGCCGCCCCGCCGACCGCAGCGAGCAGGACGGCGGCCAGGCCCCAGAGCCGGCTCACTGCTGCGCACCGGTGGCGGGATTGGGCAGCACCAGATCAGCCTGACCGTGCTTTTCCAGCAGCGCGCGCAGCGGCTCGGGGCCGAGACCGGCCCCTCCGCAGCGGCGGCACCACCCGGGGAAGTCCTCGACCAGCCGCTGCAGGCGGGCGACGAACGTCGGCTCGGACCACTGAGCGGCATGAGCCTGGAGCTTGGCCGTGTCCCATACCCGGTCCCGGGCGGCGGCCATCCCCGCGGCCAGGGCCGACGGCGAGGCACCGTCGACCAGAAAGCCGGTCTGCTCCGGGACGACGGTCTCCAGGGCACCGCCCCGCGCCCAGCACACCGCCGGGCGCCCCGCGGTGTTGGCCTCGATGGGCACCAGCCCCAGGTCCTCCTGGCCGGGCATGACCAGCGCCACGCAGCGAGCGTAGAGGGCATCCAACTCGGCGTCGGGCACGTGCTCGCGGAACTCCACGCCGGGCCCGGCCATCCCCCGCAGCCGCTGACTGTCGGGCCCCTTTCCCACGACCACCAGGCGGGCGCCCAGCTGGCCGGCCGCGGCGATGGCCACGTCGATGCGTTTGTAGGGGAGCAGGCGCGAGACGACGAGGAAGTAGTCGCCCACTTCGTCGGCCGCCGGCCGGGGACGCACCGGCGGCGGGAGCACCTCGGGCCAGCGGCCGTAGACGTCGTGGATCTTGCCCGCCGCGTTGTGGGAGTTGGCCAGAATGAGGTGCGGCTCGGATGTCGCCTGGTGGTCGCGCAGCCGCAGCCAGGCGAACAGGGGCCGGGCCAGGCGGGAGCGGGCTGCTCGTGCCGAGTAGCGCTCGGTCTCCCAGAGCCATCGCGGCGGGCTGTTGAAGTAGGAGATGTGGCATCCGGCCGACCGGATCCCGTGGGCGAACGAGGTGCTCGACGACAACACCACGTCGGCGTCGACCGGTCCCAGGCGACGGAAGGCCCACGGGTAGAGCGGCAGTCCGGCGCGGAAGTTGCGGCGCAGGGGCGCTATCCGCTGTAGGGGGCTGGTGCGCACCTCGTGGCGTGCGAAGTCCGGGTAAGTGGTTGCCGGGTTGTACACGGTGGTGAGAATGGGGCTGTCGGGCCACGCCTGCGCCATGGCGAGGAAGACGCGCTCGGCGCCGCCGCGCTGGGTGAGGAAATCGTGGGCGAGGACGACCTTCGTCATCCGCTCGCCTCCACCTGCCGGCCGACAGCAGTCTCGTAGGCGAGGGCCACGCCGCTGTCGATCAGATGGAGAACCGACACGCGGTAGCCACAGCTTCGTCGCCCGGTGAGCCGCACACCGCGTGGGTACGGAGCGCCACCCCGCCCGGGATGCAAGATCGTGCCCGCGCGGGGAGCCCAACGTCACTGTCTGTGGTGGGGCTTGCCCCGCTCCAGGGTCTCCCCCGTTGGTTAACAGATATAGGCACTTGTCTTCATCCTACTCCGGGCAATAGCGCCTAAAACCGTCCGTCTACGCGGCCGACACCGTCGTCCACGGGCGGAAACGGCGGTCGTACCTACCTGCCCGTACTCGGCACTGCCCAGAAGCGCAGGCGCTCGTCGCCCCGCAGGACGAGGCGGCGCACCTCGGGCTGGCGGCCCGTGCTGGTGGCGGTGACGGTGACGGCGTCGGGGGTGACCACCGGTTGGGCGTGGAGGTCGAGACGGTAGGCGCCGGGGCGGGGCAGCCTGCCGGCGAGGCGCAGTTCGACGTCGACCGCCGACTGCGGGCCGATGTCGACGTAGGTCGAATAGACGCTGCGCCCCCGCTCGATCTCGGACTCCATGGGTGCTTCGGCGCCGGCGATGGTGGCCCCCATGAGGTTCCAGGGGGTGTAGATCGACAGGTACAGCCGGTTGGTCCCAGTGGGGAGTGGCGGCAGCGAGTTGCCGATGAGGTAGCGGGGAAGCCCGGCGGGGGGCGCCTGGTTGCGCAGGGTCACGCGGAGCCGCCCGGTGATGTCACCGGTCCGGGGATCGACGTCGACGTGGTAGGCGACCTCCCGCTCGAGGAACCACTCGATCTTGTTGGCGCTGGCGTTCTGGGTGATGACGGCGAGCGCGTCGCCGGCCACCGGCTCGAGCTCACCGTTGAGGCCGGCGCTGGCCAGTGCCGCGTCCTCGTCATCGTCGAGCGAGGAGACGAGGAGGTGCTTGCCTTCGACCGCAGGGCCGAGCACCTTGACGATCGTCTCGGGCGCCGGGAGCTCGCCCGAGGTGATCCGCTGCCAGAGCAGGCGGGTGGCCTCGCCCAGGAAGTTCACCCGATCGGAGTTGTCTCCGAAACGCAGGTACTGCTCGTAGAGCAGGATGGGTTCGGCGTTCTCGGCGGTGAGCGGCTCCGGCCACGAGGGGACGCTGAGGGGGCCGGTGAGCTGGAGGAAGGCGGCGATGCCGGCGGGGTCGACGGCGATCACGCCCTGGACCGGCTGGCCCCCCGACTGGGGGTACAGGCCGGCAATCGCCTTGGCCACCGACGGGAAGTGGGGCGAGAGGTTGACGTTCTGCCAGGTGGTGGCCACGTCGAAGCGGGAGTAGCGGGCCAGGTAGTCCTCGGGGGCGAGCAGCCTCCTGCTCGCGGCGTCGCCGGCGACGTTGAGCTCGCCGATGCGGCCGAAGCGGCCGAGCGCGAGACGGCCGTCGGTGGCGGTGATCTCGCCGAAGTTGCCGATGAACCCACCGGTGGCCCGTGCCTCCGACGGCGTCTGCACGGCGAGGAACCAACGGCGCTCGCCGCCGGCCCCCAGCAGGTCGGGCAGCACCTCCACGAGCTTGGACGACGTCTGCAGGGAGCGCTCGCTGTCGGCCAGCCGGCCCAGGTTGTCGTCGAGGCGCATCGACACCGGGCCCACGAGCCACGGCGAGCGCACACCGCGCAGCTCGACCACCGCCGCCGACACATCGCGCCGCGCTGCCGCCAGCGGCGGTGCGAGGGCCCGGATGGGCTCGAGCGGGATCTGGCCGTCGCGGATGCGAATGCCGCCCAGGTCGGTGGCGCGGGCTACCTGCGAACCGGCTGCGGCCAACTGGCGGCCGGTAGACGCGGCCGCCGTCAGCGCCCGCACGTGCTGGCTCACGACCGGGACGAGCTCGGCCGGGCGTACCCACCAGCCGCCGAGGGTGGCGGCGGCGGCGGAGAACGCCTCTTCGGAGGTGGCCAGCTGGGCGGCCGCCTCCTGCTGGTCGGCCGCTCGGGCCGCGGCGAGGCCGCGTGAGGCCTGAAGAGCACCCCTTTCGAGACCCGGGCGGGCGATGGCAACGGCGACGGCGCCGACCAGCGCCAGCACGAAGGCGACCGCTCCGGCGACGGCGGCCGACCGGCGGGCCCGGCGCCGGGTCTGGCGCTGGAGCCTCCGGTAGCCGGAGACGCACACGACCCCCAGCAACACGGCCGCGACCAGCGACTCGAGCCCGTGGGGCCCGGGGAGACGGAGCCGGAGCAGTGCGTTGACGACGCAGGCGCCCACCACGACGGTGGCCACCGGGGCGCGGCGGGCGGTGAGCGCCGTGGCCAAGGCGATGCCGAAGCCGGCCAGGCCGAGGGCGGCCCCGGGTGATCCGATCGCCGCCGCGGCTGCCACACCGGCCACCGCGGTCACCGTCCACACCTTGGTCCTCGCCGCCAGCAACGTCACCCCGGCCGCCAGCGCGGCGGGGAGGACTAGGTCAGGGATCGCCGAGCCGGTGGGGGTGGCGCCGGCCACCACGGCTCCCGCCGCCGCTGCCACGGCCACCGCCCGCCGGAAGGCGACGGCGCGCTGGCGGATGACCTCGGGGGCCGCGTACGCGATGGCGGCCCCGGCGGCAAAGCCACCGGGGCCGGCCAGGACGGTCTCCACGAGCACCGTCGAAGACTAGAAGCTCAGGTGAGGGCGCTGACCCTCACCGCGGGGCTAGGCCCGGCGACGACGGGTGGCCACGACCGCCACCGAACCGGCCCCGATGAGCAGGGCGGCCGAGGCGGCCAGCGGCGGGGTGAGGGCGTCGCCGGTGCGAGGCAGGAGGCCGCCGTCCCGTTGTGCGGTGGTGCCGAGCACCTGGACGGTCGACGTGAGCCGGCGGGGCGCCCCGTTGGCGCCGGTGCCGACAGCGGCGAGGGTGTGCGCGCCGGGGGTGGCGTTGGCCGGGATGGTGACAGTGGTCGTGAAGTCGCCGGCCGGCCGCGTCGTGGTGGTGCCCAGGACCTGGGTGTCGAAGTTGATGGTCACCGTGCTGTTGGGGGCGAACCCGCCGCCGCTGACGGTGATCGGCTCACCCGGCCTCGCCGCAGTCTGGTTGGTCTGCAGGGTGCCCTGCTGGGTCGGGTACTGCTGGGCCGAGGCGACGCCGGCGAGGGACAGCAGGGCGACGAGGGCACCTGCGAGGGTCAGTGCGAGACGACGAGCCATGCCAGACCAACCTTCCTTTGTGTTCCGCCGTGCGCGCAGCGTACCCGATCGGAACACGGGGACGGAACTTTCGCCCTTTCTGGCAGATTCTGTATTCGGCCCACCCGGTCGGGAACCCGTCGGGGCTATGGCACGCCGACGCCGATATAGGTGAAGCCGTTGCGGCGCACAGCAGCTGCGTTGAGGAGATTGCGGGCGTCGACCACCGCCCGACCGGCCATCTGGTCGGCCACCTTGTGCCAGTCGACCCAGCGGAACTCGTCCCACTCGGTGAGCACGGCGAGCACCTCGGCGCCCTCGCAGGCCGAGTAGGCGTCCTTACAGCGCACCACGCCCTCCACCTCGGTGTGGGCTTGGGGGTCGTAGGCCCGAACTTTGGCGCCCATGGCCTGCAGGCGCTCGATGATGGCGAGGGCCGGTGACTGGCGGGTGTCGTCGGTGCGGGCCTTGAACGTGAGCCCCCACACCCCGACCGTCTTGCCCTCGAGATCGCCGCCGGCGGCCCGCGCCACCTTGGCCGCCGTCCGGTCGAACTGCTCCTCGTTCACGTCGATGACGCCGGCCAGGAGGTCGAAGGAGTAGCCGTTCTCCTCGGCGATCCACAACAGGGCCCGGGTGTCCTTGGGGAAGCACGATCCGCCCCAACCGGGACCAGGGCGCAGGAACTCGAAGCCGATGCGCTGGTCGTAGCCCATGCCCACCACCACGTCACGCACGTCGGCACCGACCGCCTCGCACAGGTTGGCGATGGCGTTGATGAACGAGATCTTGGTGGCCAAGAAGGCGTTGCAGGCGTACTTGATGGTCTCGGCCGACGCCGGGTCGGTGATGATGACCGGCGCCTTCAGCTCGGAATACAGCGTCGCCACCCGCAGCGCGGCAGCCTGATCCTCGCTGCCGATCACGATGCGGTCCGGGTTGAGCGAGTCGTGCACCGCTGACCCCTCACGCAGGAACTCAGGGTTGGACACGACGTACACGTCGCTTCGCCCCAGAGCTTGTTCGACGGCCAGGGTGGAGCCCACCGGCACCGTCGACTTGTTGATCACCACGGTGTTGCTCTGTACGACCCCGGCGATCTCTTCGGCCGCGCTCTGGATGTAGCTCAGGTCGGCGCGGCCGTCAGGGGCCTGGGGTGTGGGAACACAGAGGAACACGAACTCGGCGTGTCGAGCTGCGTTCTCTCCCCCGAGCACGAACTCGAGGCGACCGCTGTCGAGGCCCGCCTGCACCATCTCCTGCAACCCCGCCTCATAGATCGGGATCTGCGCCCGCCGCAGCATCTCCACCTTGGCGCGATCGACGTCGGCACAGACGACGTGGTGGCCGAGGTGGGCCAGCACGGTGCCCGTCGTGAGCCCGACATAACCCGTTCCAATGACCCCTACCGATGCCATTGCTTCCTCCTGCGAGCTTGCCGCTGAGCCTACAAGCCAGCCCGATCGCCTCCCGCGGCCCTCGTCGTCGGTTACGAGGGGCCTTCGTGATCGGGGATCGGAACTGCGCTCAGCGGTCCTTGAGCGGTTCCCACCACCAGCGGTTGTCGCGGTACCAGGCGACGGTCTCCTCGAGGGCCTCGTCCAGGCTGCGCCGCCTCGTCCAGCCCAGCCCGGTGATCTTGGTGATGTCGACGGAGTAGCGGCGGTCGTGGCCGAGGCGGTCGGGGACGTACTCGACCATCTCCTCCCCCACCCCGAGCAGGGCCAGCAGCTTGTCGACGAGCACGCGGTTGGGCGTCTCGTTGCCGGCGCCGATGTTGTAGATCTCGCCTGCCGCGCCCCGGTGGCGTACGAGCTCCACGCCGGCGCAGTGGTCGTCGACGTAGAGCCAGTCGCGCTCGTTGAGGCCGTCGCCGTAGAGCGGCAGCTTCTTGCCGTCGAGCACGTTGGTGGTGAACAGCGGGATGGCCTTTTCCGGGAACTGGTAGGGACCGAAGTTGTTGGTGCAGCGGGTGACGGTGACGGGGACGCCGTAGGTGTGGTGGTAGGACAGGGCGATGAGGTCGGAGCCGGCCTTGGAGGCCGAGTAGGGCGAGCGGGGCTCGAGGGGATCGGTCTCCTTGGAAGAGCCAGTCTCCACCGAGCCGTAGACCTCGTCGGTTCCGATGTGGATGACCCGGGGGATCTCGAGGCGGCGGGCCGTGTGCATCAAGATGTTGGTGCCGAAGCAGTTGGTCTGGACGAAGTCGTTGGGGCCGGCGATGGAGCGGTCGACGTGGGTCTCGGCCGCGAAGTGCACGACGGCATGGTGGCCGGCCATGGCCTCCTCGACGGTGTCGGGATCGCAGATGTTGCCCTTCACGAACCGGAAGCGAGGCGACGTGTCGACGTCTTTCAACGTGGACAGGTGGCCGGCGTAGGTGAGGGCGTCATAGACGGTCACCTCGTCGTCGGAGTTGGCCAGCAGGTGGCGGACGTAGTTCGAACCGATGAAGCCGGCGCCGCCGGTGACGAAGACCCGCATCGGTTGCCAGCCTACCGACGCCGGTAGGCACCGCCGGGGTCTGGAGGCACGCGCGGTGAGCCGTCGGTGGCGAGTCGCACGATGTACTGCCCGTAGGGCGACTTGCCGAGCTGTTCACCGAGGCGGAGCAGGTCGTCGCGCCCGATGTAGCCCATGCGCCAGGCGATCTCTTCGATGCAGGCGATCTGCTCGCCCTGGCGGTGCTCGAGCACCTGAACGAACGTCGACGCCTCGAGGAGCGAATCGTGGGTGCCGGTGTCGAGCCAGGCCATCCCCCGCCCGAGCTGGATCAGCCGGGCGGAGCCCTGTTCGATGTAGCGGTTGTTGACGTCGGTGATCTCTAGCTCACCCCGCTCCGATGGCCTGAGATTGCCGGCGATGTCGACGACGTCGTTGTCGTAGAAGTAGAGGCCGGTCACCGCCAGGCTCGACTTGGGCTTGGCCGGCTTCTCCTCGATCGACACGATCTCGCCCTGCTCGTCGACCTCGACCACTCCGTAGCGCTCCGGGTCCTTCACCCCGTAGCCGAAGAGCACGCAGCCGGTGCTCAGCCCTGCCGCATCGACCAACAGATCGTGCAGGCCGTGGCCGTGGAAGATGTTGTCGCCGAGTACGAGACAGCAGGTGTGGTCGCCGACGAAGTCGCGGCCGATGACGAATGCCTGGGCCAAACCGTTGGGCTCGGGCTGCACGGCGTACTGCAGCGACATCCCGATCCGGTGGCCGTTGCCCAGGAGTCGCTCGAACTGGGGCAGGTCGTGGGGCGTGGAGATGACGAGCACGTCGCGGATGCCGGCGAGCATCAGCACCGACAGCGGGTAGTACACCATCGGCTTGTCGTAGACGGGCAGCAGCTGCTTGGAGATCCCCAGCGTCACCGGGTGCAGGCGGGTGCCGCTACCGCCGGCCAGGATGATGCCCTTCATCGGCGGGCAGTCTGCCTCACTCCGTGCTCGTGCCCGGTTGCGCGCCACCACGACGGGCCCCGGACCTTCGAGCATCGTGCTGTCAGATGTCGTGATGCTATGATGCATCCGGTGCGGACGACCGTGACTCTTGACGCCGATACCGAAGCTCTGGTCAGGCGGCGGATGAAGGAGCGCAAGGTCTCGTTCAAGCAGGCGCTCAACGACGCCATCCGCGACGGCGCCACCGCCGGCGGTGCGAGCGACGACTTCCGGACCGAGGTCTGCGATCTGGGCCTGCCGAGCGTCAACCTGGACCGAGCGCTGCAGGTCGCCGCCGAGCTGGAGGACGAAGAGCTGGTGCGCAAGATGCGCAGCGGCAAGTGAAGCTGGTCGACGCCAACGTCTTGCTCTACGCCGTCAACTCGGCCGAGCCCAAGCACGAGGAGGCGAGGGCCTGGCTCGACGCTGCGTTGTCGGGGCGGGAGCCGGTGGGCTTCACCTGGGTGTCGATCCTCGCCTTCCTCCGCCTGTCGACCCGCGTGGGTCTGTTCCCCCGTCCGCTGCCCGTCGACGGTGCCCTTGCTCGAACGCGGGCGTGGCTCGAGCGGCCGATCAGCGTGGTGGTCGAGCCCACGGCACGGCACCTCGACATCCTGGCCGGTCTCGTGGCCAGCGTGGGCACCGGTGGCAACATCGTCAGCGACGCCCACCTGGCCGCTCTCGCCGTTGAGCACGACGCCACCGTCATCACCTACGACAACGACTTCGGGCGCTTCGCCGGCGTGCGGTGGGAGCGACCGACCCCTACCGGGTGATCCGCTTGCCCGCGTCGAGCTGGGCGAGCTCGGCTGCCGCCTGACCGGCCAGCCAACCGCGGCGGTCGAAGCTGCGCGACTCGACCTTCCTCAGACGGGGGAATGCTTCCTGCCTGGCCGCCTCGACCTGTTGGTCACGAGAGGCGAGAACGGGGAGGAGGGCGTCGCCGTGGTCGCTGGTGGCCTGCGCCACGGTGGCTGCGGTGGCGGCCCGGAGGCGGTCGCCGATGTGGATGGCGAAGGACAGGACGAAGGAGTCGCGGAAGCTGCGGGGGTTGGCCACGCCGGCGCTGGAGACGCGCATGGCCGTGCTGCACTGGCTCACCAGCGAGGTGTACAGGATGTCGGTGACGGCCAGGTCGGTGGGGAAGCCGAAGACGGTGGAGAAACCGAACTCCTTGCACCAGACCGCCTGGCACCGGTTGGCCCCACCCACCTCGGCCAGGAGGGTGGCCTTGCCCTTGGCGTAGGGGTCGTGGATGAGCACGCGCCTGCTCACCGGTTGCTCGGCGCCCGTGTCGCCGCCGCCGGCGGCGACGAGGGCGTGGTCGATGGCGTAGCGGGCCATGAGCTCCTGGGCCTTCTCGGTGAACGCTTCGGCCTCGGGGGCGAACTCGGTCGACTCGGCCTTGGCCAGCAAGGCGCGAACCCGCGAGAGGATCCGCTCGTCGATCCCAGCGGCACCGGCGCCCGCCCCTCGCCTGGTGAGCAGTGGCGACGGCGTCGTCCCCCATCGCGACGGCGGGTCGCCGACGGGCGGGAGAGCCGGCGCCGTCCACAGCGCGGCCAGGAGCTGGCCGGCCCGCAGGAGGACGTTGGCTGCGTCGATGCCCTCTCGGTCGGCCCAGTCGCCCACGATGCAACCAGGTGATGGCTCGGCCTCCAGGTCGTCGAGCTGCTGAAGCCACACCGGGTCAGGGTGGGGATGGGCCCGCCACGCGGGGCCTTCGGCGGCCACCACCCGCACCAGCAGCCGGCGATCGGCGCCGGGCTGCTTGCGCCCGAAGGCATGGACCAGATCGGCCGGCTGCCACCCCCGCTCCCACGCCGCGCCGGCGGCGGCACGCAGGGCTGCCGATGCCGCGTGGGCCACTCCTGGGGTTGTGGCCAGGGTGGCCGCCATGTGGTCGGCAACGGCGTGCTGACCGTGAGCGACGGCGTCAGCGAGGTAGGCGAAGGCCTGGGCCGCGAAGCGGGGGTCGTCCACCGCTCGGAGCCGGCGGGGCCCCGGCTCTCCCCGCTCTGAGGGGCCGC
The DNA here is from genome assembly GCA_019348305.1 of Actinomycetota bacterium. The sequence goes on along the minus strand of JAHWJQ010000042.1, from coordinate 1,914 downwards.
TCGGGCCCGACGCCGGCCCACCACGACCGGTGCTGCTAGCCCGGTGCTGCTTCTCCCGACGTCGCTGACGGTTGCGCTTCCCCATGAGCCGGAGCGTAGGACGGGGGTCGGACAGCACCCGCGGACGGTGTCGCGGCCGCGAGGTTCGGGCGGGCGGGCGCGCAGGGCTGACACGATGAGCCGGTGCGGCAGAGCAGGTGGGGCCTGCGGGTGGTGGCGGCGGTGATGATGATGTGGAGCGCGGGCGGGCTGACGGCGGTGGCGCCACCGCCGGCTAGGGCCGCGGTCACGTCCATCAGCCCCTCGAGCGCCCGGGTGACACCGGGCCAGGGGGCCACGGCGACGGTGAGGGTGCAGGGTGACGGCGTCAACTGCGTCGAGGTGAGGGTCACGCCTGAGGAAGCGAAGGTGGGTGCCTCGGTGGACAGGAGGTGCAGCGACGAAGCGAGCTGGACCACGGGGCTCAGCGTGTCGACCACGGACGACACACCGGCCGGGACCTACCTGGTGGAGGTGCGTGATCGCGAGTCGTCGGCCACGTTCCGACTGGAGGTTGCCCCGGCGCCCCCGCCGCCCACCACCACGGTGCCCCCCACCACCACCGCGCCACCCACCACCGCGGCGCCCACCACGGTGACGGTGGCGCCGGCCACGACCGCTCCGGCGGCGCCGGCGACCACCGACACGACTGCGCCTGCCCCCACCACCACGGCGCCGGCTTTGGACGCCGCCTTCGCCAGCCTCGCCAGCCTGGTGGACAAAGCGATCCCGTCCGAGGGCCTCTTCCTGCCGCTCGTCGACCCCGCCTACCGGGTCTGCCTGCCGCTCACCAAGCCCTGCGCAGGCCCCGAAAGCGCCCTGGTGCTGGTGCCCGCCCGCGCTGCAGAGGTCCGTTGGGGCGACCCGCCTCCCGACGTCGCACCTCCGCCGGCGCTGGTCTCCGGCAACGTCCCGCCACTCGAGCCGGTGGGGGTCGCTCCCCCCGAGGCGGCTGGGCGCACCTACGTCCTGTTCGTGCTCGACCTGGCCGCGCCCGGGGGCCGGGTGGCGGCGCTGCCCCGGGGCCTCGACGAGCAGGGGGCGCTTGCGCCGCCGACCAGGGAGCAGTCCTTGGTGGTGCCGGTGGCCGAGGCGGTCGAGGTGGGCAAGCGGCCTGGGGCGGTGGTCGCCAGCACGCCCTTCGCCCGGCCCTACCGGCTCGCCTCGGCGGGCCTCACCGAGGCGTCGCCGGCGCTGGTGGTGGTCTCGGGCCCGGTCCCCCAACTCCTCTTCGGGGTGCGCGCCGACCCGGTGTGGGGCCTCAACCGAGAGTTCGTGGCGCTGTTGGGCAACGGCAGCGTCCCCTACCTCGTGCGGGGGCCAACCGGGCCGCCGGGGTTGTTCGTGCCCGTGCCGGAGGGGCTCGACGCACCGCCGGCGCCCACCGAGCCCCGGGCCGCTGACGACGCAGAAGAGGAGGCAGCATCGCCGGCGGCGGTGGCCGGGCTGGTGCTGGCCATGGCGGCCGTACTCGCGGGGGTGGCCGTGTTGGTCCGGCGCCGGCGCCCACCATGGCCGTCAGGCAGGCGGCTCCTGTGACCAGCCGGGTAGGGTCGGCGGCCGTGTTGAGCGCCCCGGACAGGACCGATCCGTGCCCCCGGTGAACCGGGTGCTGAGCCCCGAGCCGGTGCCCGACCTGGACGCCTACGTGGCCGGAGGCGGCGGCGCCGCCATGGCCGCGGCCCGGGAGGCGGGCGGCGACGCCGTGCTGCGGGCCATCGAGGCGTCGGGCCTGCGGGGCCGGGGAGGCGGTGGCTTCCCCACCGGCGTCAAGTGGCGGGCGGTGGTCGAGAACCGCTCGCCCACGCTGGCTCCCACCGTGGTGGTCAACGCCGCCGAAGGCGAGCCGGGCTCGTTCAAGGACCGGATGCTGTT
>JAHWJQ010000041.1 GCA_019348305.1 Actinomycetota bacterium | reverse complement strand
GCAACCCGATGCTCGAGAGGAGGCCCTCCACCTCGGCCAGCACCCGCTCCAGCTGGCGCGGGCTCATCGAGCCCGAGGTGTCACAGACGATGGCCACCTCGGGCACCGGCTTGTCCAGGGCGGGCAGGACCACGTCCGGGCTGGCCGAGGCTCGGCGGGAGGGGCGCCGATAGCTGTAGTCGACGCAGCCGGCGACGCTGTTGACGCCCCGCCGCACCTCACCGGCCAGCGCCTTGCGCCAGTCCACAGCCGGTGCCAGCAGGGACTCGGCCCACCTCCTCCAGTTGGTGGGCACGTTGTCGTCGCCAGAGCGGACGGCGTCGAGGATCTCGTTCGCCACCTGGGCCCGCAGGAGGCTCCCCTCGTGGTTCGACAGGCCACCGGGGCTCCCCTCGGCGCCGCCGTCGGCCGGGTTCTCCCAGGAGCGGGCCTGGCCGTGGGCGCCGCTGCCGTGGTCGGGCGCCTGGGGCGGCCCCTCCTCGTCGTTGGCACCGCCGTCCTCGGTGTCGCTGCGGGGGTCGCGCAGCTTGGTCGTGAGCTGGAAGTACTCCTCGGCCAGGCGCCCCCGCTCGTGGCCCAGGTGCTCGGGCAGGACGGGCTCGCCGGGCATCACCAACCCGGCGTCCTCGAGGTCGTCGTTGAGCTCGGCGTCAGCGGCGAGCGACCAGCGCTCGGTGGTGGACTCGCAGACGCCGACGGCGATGGCGCGGCCGGCGTGGTCGCGCACGAGGTGGCCGGTGTGGTGGACGAGGAGCGCCCCCAGCTCCTCCACCGACCAGGTCATCGCCACCTGGGGGTCGACGTAGAGACGCCAGTTCTCGTCCACCGACACGCCGTCGCCCCCGAGGCCGGGGGCACTGATCACCGAGGAGGCGAACAAGGCTGTGGCCAGGTAGGGGAAGCGGTGGGCGGCCCACAGGCGGGCCGCCGCCACCTGGTGCCGATCGAGCTCGGTGACTGCCCCTGCGCTCCCCGCTCCGAAGGGCCCTCGGGCCCTGCGCTCCCCGCTCCGAAGGGCCGCTCGGGCCCTCGGCCCATCACCGGCGTCATGCTCACTGCAGCAGCCCCGCGTCGCGCAACAGGGGGGCGAACAGCTTCACCTCCGGCGGCGCCGGCGCCCCGTCGGGCCGGCACTGGGCGAGCACGCGGGCGGCCACGGCGGCGACATCGGGCGCCCGCTCCCCGGCCCGGGCCAGCACCCGCCACCCGGCGTTCCAGCGGTCGACGGTCGGGTCGGCGGCCACCGCCGCCGCCACCGCCGAGAGGACGGCGTAGGCGCGGTCACCCCGGTCGGGCAGCGCCATGCCGTCGGGATCGGCCAGGACCTCCTCGGGGTCGGGAAGGTCCATCTCGAGCTGCCAGGTGAGCAGCTGCAGGCCCGCGGCTTCGCCCACCGCCCCCGACACGAGCGCGGCGCGGGCCTCGTGGGAGGCACCGGAGACCTCCGCCGCGGTCCACAGCCGGGCCACCATCTCCCAGGTCCGGGGACTCGGCCAGCCGCGGCCGGCCTGGGCGGCGTCGACGGGCACGTCCAAGGCGAGGGCGGGCCGCACCGAGACGAAGGCCGACACGAGGCCCCGAGCCAGGGGAAGGTGCTGTTCCCACTCAGGAGCCAGGTCGGGAACGCGAGGTGGCTTCCAGCCTCCGGCGATGCCCTGGGCGAAGCCCATGGCCTCCACCGTCCAGTCGAGGTGGCAGAACCGGTTGGCCAACGGAGCCGACAGGTCCCAACCGTCGGCCGCGATCTCAGGGGGGTTGGCGGCAGCCACCACCACCACGTCGTCGGGCAGCGAGAGGTCGCCCACCACCCGCTCGAGCACGACCCGGAGCAGCGCCGCCTGGACGGCCGGCGGCGCGGTCGAGATCTCGTCGAGGAAGAGCACGCCGTAGCCGGCCTCGGCCAGCCGCTCGGCCCAGCGCGGTGGGGCGAAATGCACCACCCCGTCGATCACCACCGGGAGGCCGCTGAAGTCCGACGGCTCGCGGATGGCGGCGATGACCGTCTCGCACGGGAGGCCGCCGGCGTCGGCCATGGCCCGTATGGCGCTCGTCTTGCCCGTGCCCGGCGCCCCCCACAACAGCACCGGGACCCGGGCTGCGACCGCCACCCCCAGTGCTTCGACAGTTATCTCCTGGCTGGCCATCGTGTCCTCACCATTGCACGGCGACGCGCCTGCGCCGTCGCGGCTCAGGCGCTTTCTGTTTCGGGCCGCTCTGCCATCGGCTCTTTGAGCGGCTCTTCCACGATCGGCGCGAACCCTGCCGTGGCCACCCGGGCGACGTAGTCGGAGATGGCCTGTTCGATGGCGGACGCCAGGCTCGGCTCACCCCGCTCGTTGGCGGCTTCCACCATCCTCGGGAGCTCCTCGGCCAGCGAAGGATCGGTGACCTGGAGGGTGACGCCGTCGGTGATGGAGAGCTCGAACGGAGGTGCATCGGGCGAGGTCATTGGCTCAGTCGATCAGGGCCGTCACGGCGGTGTCAATCCTCGGCTCGGCCCGGCTCGGACGGCTCGGGCGACGCAGTGGGGTTACCGATCAGGAGTTGGAGCACCTGCCCGCGGACCTGTTCCACCTCCAGGCCGGAGTCCCCGAGGAGCCGGACGATGACGGCCTCTGGCTCGCGGAGCACCCCCAACAGGAGGTGCTCGGTGCCGATGTAGTTGTGGCCCAGGTTCAGCCCCTCCCGGAGAGACCACTGCAGCGACGTCTTGGCGCCCGGGGTGAATGGCGGCGCGGCGACCGCCTCTCCCTCTGCGCCCGGCCCTGTTGCCTGCACCACCTGCCGACGCAGGTCGTGCTGGCCGAGGCCGAGCTGGGCCAGGGCTTTGGCGGCAACGCCCTCCGACTCGCCGAGGAGGCCGAGCAGGATGTGCTCGCTACCCAAGGCGTCGTGGCCGAGCGCCTTGGCTTCTTCCTGGGCGATGACCAGAACCCGGCGGGCCCGGTCGGTGAAGCGTTCGAACATGGCGCTAGTCCAACACAGTGGCCCGGGGTCGGGTCACAACGGCAGCTCCGCCACCAGTGCAGCCACCACCTCCTGCGTGGTCGCCCCGCACAGTGGCACCACCGCGCCGGACAGCTCGGCGCCCGCCCTCCGCCGGTCGTCGGCAGACAGTGACGTCAGGGCCAGCAGGGAGTAGGGCTCCCAGGCCAGCGGAACCGCGCACTGGAAGAGCGCGCCGGCCCTCGTGCGACGCTGGGCCATGCCCACCACCTTGGCCCCGTCACCGTCGCCAACCACCTCGCCCGGGCCTACGCCGGCAAAGCACACCAGCCGAGACCACCGGTTGGGGTACACAAGGCCGGCGGTGTGCACACGCACGGAGCCGGTCGAGCCCCCGAGACTGGTGGAGCCGGCGAGTGCCCGCGCCCACGCCTGGCCCAACCATACGAAGGCGTGGCCGACGTCGTCGCACCACAGCGGGTCGCCTGCGGGCACCACCACGTCGACCCACACCAGGCGGCCCGGCTCCACCAGGACGGCGCCGCCACCGCTGCGCCGGCGGACGACGTCAACCCCCAGCGCCGCGCAGGCGGCGGCATCGGCCACCGAGGTGTCCTGGGTGCTGCCCAGCACCAGCGCCGGCCGCTTCACCTCGAGCACGCGAACGAGCCGGCCCGGCGGGTCCGGGATGCCGAGGGCGTGCAGCTCGGCCGCCCCCCCGGCCACCCACTGGACTGCCCAGGGACTCAGGCGGACAGCTCCGTGAGCACCCGGTGCGCCCCGTCGGGAACGCCGAGGTACTGGTGCCACTCGGGGCGCAGCCCCCCGGTGGCCAGCAGCATCCAGGTCCGGCCTGCCGGCGCCGCCGGCGGCCGGCGCAGGCGCATGCTCGTCACCTCGGACAACAGCCGGTCCTCCTTGCGGGCGTTGCAGGGACGGCAGGCGGCAACGACGTTGTCCCAGGAGTGGGTGCCTCCCCGGCTCCTGGGCACGACGTGGTCGATGTTCTCCGCCGTGGAGCCGCAGTACTGGCAGCGGTGACCGTCACGAAGGAAGATGGCCCGGCGGTTGAGGGCCACGCGGGTGCGGTACGGCACCTTGACGTAGGTGAGCAGCCGCACCACCGACGGCTCGGCGAAGCTGTAGCGGGCACTGTGGAACTCGCGGCCGGTGCCCGACAGCAGCTCTGCCTTCTCGTCGAGGACCAGGATGAGCGCCCGCCGGGTGGCCACGATGCAGAGCGGCTCGAACGAAGCATTGAGGACGAGCGCTCGCGACATGTCCCAGGACCTACAGCCGGTGCGCCCTTTGGCGCCGCCCCGGTGGTGGGAGCACGCTCATTGGTCGAGAACGTTACCGCGCCACCCTCCGGTAGCTGCGACACCATTTGAGGTAGGCGACCACGTCGGCTGGCTCGGGGTCGCGGTCGGCATCGCCGTACTGGGTCTGGAGGCGGAAGCGCAGGTAGTCCGAGTCGGGGGCCGGTAGGGGTGGCCACCGACGCCACCAACCGGGCTGGGCCAGTCGCAAGCACTGCACGACAGCGGTGGCCCACAGCTCCGGATGGCGGGCCACCGCCGGCGCCGCCCGTCCCAGCCAGGCCCACCTCACGCCAGCTCCATGGGCGTGTGCAGGATGCCGTCCTCAACGAAGTCGTCGCCGCTGCGCGCGAAGCCGAGGCCGGCGTACCACGGCACCAGGCGCACCTGCGCGTTGACGGAGACAGGCCGCTGCGCCAGTTGCAGCCCGACGCCGAGCAGTCGGGAGGCCAGCCCCCGGTGGCGGTACCCCGGCGTCGTGACCACCCGGCCGATGGAGCTGCCCCCGCCCTCGGTCAGGACCCGGAGGTAGGAGACGACCTGAGGCCCAACCCGGGCCCGAGCGGCCCCTCCGAGCGGGGAGTACTGCACCCAGCAGTGCCAGGTGCCCGCTTCGACGTCTCGGCCGTCGATGTCGAGGAACACGCAACCCTGTTCGACGACGAAGACCTCCGAGCGCAGCCGCAGGATGTCGTAGACCACCTGGGGGTCGATGTCGTCGAAGCGGGCCGAGCGGACCTCTAAGGCCTCGACGATTCCTGCCTCGCTGGTCCCGGTTCTGCCGACTTCGACCAGGGGCCGGCATCGGCGCGAGGCTCCTTGGGCAGGCCGAGCACGAGCTCGCCGATGATGTTGCGCTGGATCTGTGAGGTGCCGGCGTAGATCGTGCCCGCCCTCGCGTTGAGGAACGTGCCGGCCCAAGAAGCGCTGTCATTGGCCGCTCCGGGGTCGTCGGGGCCGAAAGCGTCGCCGGGGGGCCGGCCCGTGGGCACCAGGCCGTGCAGCCCCATGATGTCCATGGCCAGCTCGGTCGACTTGAGGTGGTACTCGCTCCAGTACAGCTTCGAGATGGAGCCCTCGGGGCCGGGATGGCTTCCGTGCAGCCACGACGTCATGGCCCGCATGCCCAGGTAGCGCATGATCTCTACCTTCGAGTAGGCCCAGGCGAGGCGCTGGCGCAGCACCGGGTCGCGGTCGGCGCCGTACTGGCGGGCGAGCGCGAACAGCCGGTCCAACTCGATGCGGAACCGGATGGGCTGCACGGCGGCTGCCTCACCGCGCTCGTAGCCGAGCAGGGTCATCGCCACTGCCCACCCGCCGTTGACATCGCCCACCACGTTCTGCCGTGGCGTCCGGGCGTCGGTGAAGAACACCTCATTGAACTCCGACTCACCAGACATCATGCGGATGGGCCGCACCTCGACGCCGGGCTGGTCCATGGGCACGAGCAGGAACGTGATGCCCTTGTGCTTGGGGGCGGCGGGGTCGGAGCGGGCCAGCACGAAGATCCAGTTGGCCAGGTGGCCGGCCGAGGTCCAGATCTTCTGGCCGTTGACGATCCACTCGTCGCCGTCGAGCTCGGCCTTGCACCCGAGGTTGGCGAGGTCGGAGCCGGCGTTGGGCTCGGAGTAGCCCTGGCACCACTTGTCGACGCCCGAGAGGATGCGGGGCAGGAAGTGGCGCTTCTGCTCCTCGGTCCCCCACTGGATGATGGTGTTGCCCACCATCTGGATGCCGAAGACGTCGTTGGGCGCACCGGGGGGGACGCCGGCCTTGGCGAACTCCTCGGCGATGATCACCTGCTCGAGGGGCGACAGCGCCTGGCCCCCGTACTCACGGGGCCACGACACGGCCAGGTAGCCGTTCTCGTACAGAGTGCTACGCCACGCCTGGGCGAAACGCTCGGCCTCCTCGCGGTCGAGGGCGCCGATGCCCGACCAGTCCGCCGGCAGGTGCTCGGCCAGAAAGGCCTGCACCTTCTCGCGGTAGGCCTCGGCTTCGGGAGGGTACCGGCAGTCCATGGGCCGAGGTTACCGCTCGGTAGTTGACAGGCGGCCGGCGCCGCGAAGCGCCACGGCGGCTGCGCCGACGAGCGGCCCACCGTCGCCGAGGCCGGCGGGCACGATGGCCGCTCCCCGGGAGAAGTCGAGCTGGGCAGTGCGGTCGAGCTCGGCCTGGGCAGCGCGGAAGAAGGTGTCGCCGAAGCCGAGTGCCACCGAGCCGGCGACGACGGCGAGGCGCAGGTCGAGGAGGTTCGCCACCGAGCCCACGGCCCGGCCCACCAACCGGCCCGTGCGCTCGCGCACCTCAGCCGGCGCCTCCCCAGCAGGGCGGCCGGTGCGAGCGGCGATGGCCGTGCCCGATGCCTCGGCCTCGAGGCACCCCCGGGCGCCGCAGGCGCACGCGCGGCCCTCGGGCTCGACGATCACGTGGCCGATGTGGCCGGCGTTGCCGGCGGCACCGTCGAGTAGCCGGCCGCCGAGGACGATGCCGCCACCGACCCCGGTGGACACGACCATGGCGATGAAGTCGGCGACACCGCCAGCCGCCCCCACCCACCCCTCTCCGAGAGCCAGCGCCTTGGCGTCGTTGTCGACGTGGACGGGCAGGCCAAATTCCTCGGTGAGGCGCCGGCGCAGGGGGAAGCGGCGCCACTGGCTGATGTTCAGAGGCGACACCTCCTCGCCGCCGGCGCTCATCGGGCCACCGCAGCCCACCCCGCAGAGCTGCTCCTCGCCGTTGCGTACCTCTTCCACCAGGGAGACGAGGCGGGGGAACAGGTCGTCGCCAGGCGTGGGCGCGGTGACTCGCCGCACCAGCTGACCCGTGTCGGTCACCACGCCGGCGGCCAGCTTGGTCCCGCCGATGTCGAGGGCCAGCACCGTTCCCACCGCGGCAACGTAGCGTTCGCCCTCGTGAGCTTCTCGATGCGTGCGGCCGACCTCGCCGACAACGTCGAAGGGGTCCCCGAGCCCCAACGGCTCCACATGCTCTTCGAGCTGTGCTGGGAGCACGAGATGGAGGAGTTCCCCGAGTTGGCCACGGCCAGCGGCTGGCCCGGCCACAACCACCGCTGGAGCGACCTCTCGGACAGTGCCGTAGCTCGGCGCCACCTGGAGGTGCAGGAGGTCCTGAGGGCGCTGGCGACCTTCGACCCCGCCACCCTCGACGACACAGACGGTCTCAGCCTGGACCTGTTCCGCCGCAACCAAGAGGTGCGGCGCGGCGCGGCGCGATTTCGGCCGGAACGCCTGCCGATCTCGAAGATGACCGGCCCCCATCTCACCCTGCCCCGGATCTTGTCGCTGATGCCGGCCCGCACGCTGGGCGACCTGGAGGACGTGGTCGCCCGCCTGAACGGCGTGACGACCTACGTCGACCAGGTCATCGCCTGGTTGGACGAGGGTCGTGGCGACGGTGTCACGCCGCCCCGGGTGACGGTCGAGGACGTCCCTGAACAACTGGAGGTGCTGGCCGCCGCCAAACCGGAGGCAAGCGCCTTGCTCGGCGCCTTCCGGGCCCGCCCGGAGGCGGTCGACGCCGACGACTTCGAGGAGCTGCGGGCCGAGGCCACGGCGGCCTTCAGCGAGGTGGCGGTTCGGGCCTTCCGGCGGCTGCAACACCACCTGCGCGAGACCTACCTCCCGGCCTGCCGGGAGACGGTCCCGTGGTCGGCCCTGCCCGACGGCGACGCCTGGTACGCCCACCTGGTGGCCGCCTACACCACCACCGAGCTCACCCCGGCCCAGGTCCACGAGATCGGGCTGGCCGAGTGCGAGCGCATCCGCGCCCAGATGGACGAGGTGATCGCCGAGACCGGCCACCACGGTTCGTTCGAAGCGTTCAGCGAGCACCTGCGTACCGATCCCCGCTTCTACTTCACCGACCCCGACGCCCTGCTGGCCGGCTACCGCGACATCGCCAAGCGCATCGACCCGGGGCTGCCGGCGCTCTTCGCCACCCTGCCCCGGCTGCCCTACGGCGTCTGCCCGGTGCCCGACCACGAGGCGCCTTCCACCACCACCGCCTATTACGTGCGGGGATCCCTGGCTGCCGGGCGGCCCGGCTGGTTCTACGCCAACACCTACGACCTGGCTTCGCGGCCCAAGTGGGAGATGGAGGCACTCACGCTGCACGAGGCGGTGCCCGGGCACCACCTGCAGATCGCCCTGGCCGCCGAGCTGGAGGGCCTGCCGCGGTTCCGTACCATGAACTACGGCTACACCGCCTACGTCGAGGGCTGGGGACTCTACGCCGAGAGCCTCGGCCGTGAGCTCGGCCTCTACACCGACCCCTACAGCCGCTTCGGCGCGCTCACCTATGAGATGTGGAGGGCGGTGCGGCTGGTGGTCGACACCGGCATCCACGCCTTCGGCTGGTCGCGCCAGCAGGCCATCGACTACTTCCGCGAACGCTCGAGCAAGCCCCTCCACGACATCACCGTCGAGGTCGACAGGTACATCTCGTGGCCGGCGCAGGCGCTGGCCTACAAGCTCGGCGAGCGCACGATCACCCGCCTACGACGAGAGGCACTCGACGCTCTGGGGCCCGCCTTCGACGTCCGTCTGTTCCACGACGTCGTGCTGGGGGGCGGTGCACTGCCCCTCGACGTGCTGGAGTCCCGGGTGCGGTCCTGGATCGACACGTTCGAGCGATAGCCACCTGCCGGTCCACTAGGAACGGCAGGACACTACGCTGCCCTGCGATGGCCAGACAGCGCACGGCGGCGCAGAGCATCGCCTCCTTCGCCGACCGCTTCGACGCCATCGTCGACAACGTCGGCCAGGTGATCTCCGGCAAGGAGGACGCCATCCGCTTGGCCATGGTGTGCATGGTGGCCGAGGGCCACCTGCTCATCGAGGACGTCCCCGGCGTGGGCAAGACCAGCATGGCCAAGGCCCTGGCCGCGTCGGTGCAGGGCCAGTACAGCCGCATCCAGTTCACCCCGGACCTCCTGCCGTCCGACGTGACCGGCGTGATGGTGTACAAGCGCAACAGCGACACCTTCGAGTTCCGTCACGGCGGCATCTTCGCCAACATCGTGCTGGGCGACGAGATCAACCGCGCCTCACCCAAGACGCAGTCGGCCCTGCTCGAGGCCATGGAGGAGCGCCAGGTGACGGTCGACTCCACCACCTACGCCCTCGCCTCGCCCTTCATGGTCATCGCCACCCAGAACCCGGTCGAGCACGAGGGCACCTACCCCCTGCCGGAGAGCCAGCTCGACCGCTTCTTGATGCGCATCGAGATGGGCTACCCCGACAAGGTGGCCGAGCTGGAGATCCTCGACACCCACGGGGCGCCCAACGCCGACCACGTCAGCGCGGTCGCCACGGCCGCAGACATCGGCGTGATGGCCTCCATAGCCCAGTCCGTCCATGTGGCCCCGAGCCTGAAGAGCTACCTCGTCGACCTGTCCGACGCCACCCGGCGCCACCCCCGCCTGGCGCTCGGCGTCTCCCCGCGGGGGACCCTGGCACTGCTGCGGGCCACCCGGGCACTGGCCGCCTCCGTCGGCCGGGAGTACATCCTGCCCGACGACCTCAAGGCTCTGGCCGGCCCGGTGCTCGAGCACCGACTGGTCCTGACCCCCGAGGCGTCCATGAGTGGGCTGAACCAGGCCGACGTGCTCGACGACGTGCTGGGTTCGGTCGCGGTCCCGACCGCCAAGGTCTGACGGTGCGGTGTTGACCCGGCGCGGATGGAGCCTGCTCGGCGCCACGTTGGCGCTGCTCGTGGCCGGCCGCGTCCTCGGCCTGGTCGAGCTGTACATCCTGGCCGCCGGGACCACCGCCCTCTGGCTCGCCGCCCTGGGCTACGTGGCCTTGCACAGCCTCGACGTGCGCACCGAGAGGGTGCTGCACCCGCCCCGGGTCCACGCCGGCGGCTCGAGCCGCGTCGACCTCGGGATCCGCAACGTCGGCAGCCGCCGCACCCCGGTGCTGGAGGTGCGCGACCCGTTCGACCAGGGGTGGAGGTGGGCCCGATTCCTGGTGCCGCCGCTGGCGCCCGGGGCCAGCAGCCGGGCCGCCTACCGCCTGCCCACCGAGGAGCGGGGGATCTTCGACATCGGCCCGCTGGAGGTGTCGTTGAGCGACCCCTTCGCCCTGGCCCGGCGCGTCTCGACGAGCGTCGGCGTCACCCAGCTCACCGTCTACCCGAGGATCGACGTGGTGTCCCCCCTGCCCGCGGCCCACGGGGAGGACCCCCACTCCGGGGCGCGGCATCCGCGGGCCCTGCTCGGCCAAGGGGAGGACTTCTACGCGCTGCGGCCCTATGAGGTGGGCGACGACCTGCGACGCGTCCACTGGGCCTCCACCGCCAGGGTGGTCGACGACCTCATGATCCGCCAGGACGAGATGCCGTGGCAGAGCCGGGTCACCATCCTGGTCGACGTGCGCCATCGGGTACACACGCCGGAGTCGCTCGAGCTGGTGGTGTCGGCCGCGGCCAGCATCCACGCCGCCAGCCTGCGCGAGCGCTCACTGATCCGGCTGGTGTCCACCGACGGCACCGATTCGGGCACCGCCGTCGGGCACGCCCACTCCGAGGCAATCCTCGAGCACCTCGCCACCGTTGCGGCAAGCCGGCACGACAGGTTGGCCGGCGTGGCCGACACCTTGCGCCGGGCCGGCAACGGTGGCGTCCTGGCCATCGTCACTACCGACCGGGTGACCCCGGCCGACCTCGAAGCGCTGGGGCGCCTGCGGGCCCGTTACAGCAGGGTCGTGCTCGTCCTGTTCGAGCGCTCGGCCTACGAAGGGGGCAGCGGGGGCCGCCCGTCGCTGCTGCCACCGGGCGCCCTGCCGGCGATGAGCGCAGTGGTGCGGGTCACCGCCGGTGTGGCGTTCGCCGCTGCCTGGGAGCAGGCGGCCTCCTCGGTGGGGGCGGCCCGCTGATGGCCAGTACCGTCGCTGCCAATCCCCGCCCGCCGGCCGCACCCGTCCAGTCGGGGCCCGACGGGTCTGGCCGCCCGGCGGATCCCACCGGACCCCAGGGCCGGGGCCCGAGCGGCGCCTCTGAGCGGGGCGAGCAGCCGGGTCGCGGGCACTCGGGCGGCTGGCGCTCGGACCGGTCGCTGGCGGGGACCCTGGCCCTGACCGGCCTCACGCTGGCCGTGGCCCTCGGCTTCGGCCGCCTGTTCACCGGGGCCGGCTTCCTGGCGCCGGTCGTGCTCACGACCCTGGCCAGCCACGCCATCGCCTGGTGGTGCCGGCGCCGCAACATCGCGACGGCCGCGGCGGGCGCGGCCACGACCGCCGTCGCCGCCCTCGTGGGGGTGTGGACCGTGCTCGGCCACACCACCGCCTACGGCCTTCCCACCCCCCACACCCTCGGATCCGCACTGGAGGCGCTGGCCTCGGCCCGCGGGGCATTCTCGGTCGTGAAGGCGCCGGCCGCCGTGCTGCCCGGCTTCGTGCTGGCCACCGTGCTGGCCCTCGGCATCTCCGCCTTCATGGCCGACTGGGCGGCGTTCCGCCTGCGGGCGACCTTCGAGGCCATCATCCCCGCCTTCACGCTTTTCATCTTCACCTCGGCGCTGGGCACCGCCCACCACCGCTCCCTGGCGGTGATGTTGTTCGTGGCCGGGGTCCTCGGCTTCGTCCTGGTGCACGGGCTCGCCCGGTCGAACGGGGCCGGCGCCTGGTTCGGCGGCCGCCCCGCCAACGGGCCCCGCACGCTGCTGCGCACGGCCGCCGCCCTCGGGGCTGGCTGCCTTCTGTTCGGCCTCGTCGTGGGCCCGAAACTGCCCGGGGCCGACGACCCGCCGGTGGTGCGCTACAAGAACCGCGCCCAAGCGGGCGCCTCCAACCGCACCACCGTCAGCCCGTTGGTCGACATCAGGGGCCGGCTGGTGGAACGGGCAGGGGTGGAGGTGTTCACGGTCAGGGCCAGCGTCCGGTCGTACTGGCGGCTCACCTCGCTCGACACCTTCGACGGCACCATCTGGTCGTCCAACGACACCTACCGCACCACCCGGGGCGGCATCGCCACCGACGAGCCCCTGCGCCCCGACCTCCCCGTGACCCAGAGCGACCAGGAGTTCACGGTGCGCCGGCTGGCCTCGACGTGGGCGCCGGCGGCCTTCCGCCCCGAGCGGGTGATCGGGCTGCGCGAGGTGAGCTACAACCGCGGCTCGGCCAGCATCATCACGCCGTCGGAGACCACCGACGGGCTCACCTACTCGGTGCGGTCCAAGGTGGCCGAGCTCACGCCGGAACTGCTGGCCGGGGCGCCGGCCCAGGCGCCGCCGGCGGTGGCCGAGCGCTACCTGGCCCTGCCCGACATCTCCGGCACCATCCGCCAGGAGGCGCGCCGGATCGTCTCCGCGGCCCGGGCCCGCACGCCCTACGAGCAGGCCCGGGCGCTGCAGGACCATTTCCACCGCAACTTCCGCTACGACCTCAACGCCCGGCAGGGCCACGACGAGGAGGCACTCGAGAACTTCCTCCTGCGCAACCGCCGCGGGTACTGCGAGCAGTTCGCCGGCTCCTACGCCGTGCTGGCTCGCACGTTGGGGCTGCCCAGCCGGGTGGCGGTCGGCTTCACACCGGGGGAGTTGCAGTCCGACGGTCTCTACCACGTGCGCGACGAGCACGCCCACGCCTGGCCCGAGGTCTACCTCCACGGCTACGGCTGGGTGGCCTTCGAACCCACCCCGGGGCGGGGGGCGCCGGGAGCGGAGCCCTACACCGGCCTGCCCGAGGCCCAGGACGCCTCTGGTGCCCCCACCACGGCGACCACGGCTGCGCCCACCCAGACGACGGTGGCCTCCGAGGAGAGCCCGGCCACCTCGGCGCCGGCGCCCGAGGACACCACTCCCACTCCGCTGGGAGACGCCGGGGACGAGGGCGGGCTACCGGCCCTGGTGCGCCTCGGCTTGGCCGGCCTCGGGCTGGTGGCGCTGTGGGCGCTCGTGGTGCCGGCGCTGCACGTCCGGCGGCGCCGCCGGCGCCACCGTGGCCGGTCTCTCGGCCAGCCTCGCCGCCAACGTCACGATCGTCGCCGCGCTCGTCCTCGGGCTCGGCTGCTTCCTCCGGAGCGCACGCCTCTGTGCGATCGCGGTCTGCTGGCTCGCGTACGGGCTGCCAGTCTGGCTCGTCGATCTCGCGACGGGCGCCGGGCTCATCCCGACGTCCGTGCTCACGCACTTCGGAGGGCTCGCCGTCGGCGTCGCCGTTACATGGAACTGCCCATCCGGACGTCCACGGGGGCGAGACTGCCGAAGCGTCCGCAAGCTGCGCGGCAGCTGGACCCGAGGTGGAGGGACGTTCTCCGGCAAGCCCGGGTACTCCTGCCCCCGGAAATCCGTTCCCGGCTC
>JAHWJQ010000040.1 GCA_019348305.1 Actinomycetota bacterium | reverse complement strand
ACCAGGAGCACCTCGATGCCCTCAACGTCGCCCACAGGGCTGGCGCTCGTGACGAGGTCGACAAGCCCAACGCGAAGCTGAAGCCGACCGTCGACGCCGAGTTCGCCAAGGTGAAGGACGTCGCCGGCGCAGCAAACCTCGCGCTGATGCTCGAGACGATCGCCGCAGACACCTATCTGTCAGCGATCCCAAAGCTGGAGAGCGACGACAGCAAGAAGCTGGCGGCCTCCATCCAGGCGGTCGACCAGCAGCACCGTGCGATCCTGCTCTTCGCTCTCGGTCAGTACCCCGTGCCCGAGACGTTCCAGAACCCGGATCAGGCGGCAACTCCGTAGATCGCCGCATTCCGCTCCCGCCAGCCACCGGCGGATCGGACACGCTGCCGGCCCACCGCCCGCCCCTCTCTCCGGGGCGGGCGGCGCCGCGTCTGCCAAGCCTCAACCGCGGGGTGAAACGGCCGATCAAGGAGCGCAGCTCTCATCCGCCCACCACGCCGCCGCCGGGAGACCCGATGCTCCACAACCAGACGCTGGTCGTCTTGGCCCTGCGCTGGCCGTGATTCCCACGCCAGAGCGGCGGGCCCCGCATCTGGAGGGAGTCATCGACGTCATCTCGACCTTGCCCGACGAACCGTCGGCGGTCGTGGCGGCCCTCGAGCAGGCGGCCGCCGAGAACGCCCGCCTGCTGGCATCGCTCCAGGAGCGCCAGAACCTGCTCGAGCGGCTGTTCGAGATCCAGCGGTCGATCTCCCGTCGAGCACCGATCAACGAGGTGCTGGAGGCGATCACCAAGGGGGCCGCCGAACTGCTCGGCGACGAGGTGGCTTTCGTGGCCGGCGATCTTCGAGCCGCCATGGCGGCGCCGGTGTTCCAGGACGGCAAAGCCATCGGCTCGCTTGTCGTCGCATCACCCGACCCCCATCGCCCCTACGGCCGCCCCGAGCAGGACATTCTCCTGGCCTTCGCCGAGCACGCGTCGCTCGCCATGAACGACGCCAGCGCACGCGAGGCAATGCGCCGGTCGATCGACGACGCCGTCCACCTCGCCCGCCACGACAGCCTCACCGGGCTGCCCAACCGGACGCTGGTGCTCGAGCGGCTGGTCGAGGCGCTGTCGCGCCGGCGCCGAGGTCGGCGCGTCGGCGTCTTGTTCGTCGACCTCGACCGGTTCAAGATGGTCAACGACACCCTCGGTCACTCCATCGGCGACGAGGTGTTGATCCGGGTGGGTGAACGTGTGCGTGCCGCGGTGCGACCCCAGGACACCGTCGGCCGGCTGGCCGGCGACGAGTTCGTGGTCGTCTGCGAGAACGCAGAGGTCCCCGAGCTGCTCCGCGTGGCAGAAAGGGTGGCTGCCGAGATCGCCGCCCCCCTCCCCCTCTACGGGCGTGACGCGGTGATCACCGCCAGCATCGGCGTCGCCCACTCCTGCGGCGCCGCCCGTGCCGAAGACCTGCTTCGAGACGCCGACGTGGCGATGTACCGATCGAAGGAGCGCGGACGGTCGAGGATCGAGTTGTTCGACCGCTCCTTCCGTCAACACCTGCTCGAGCGCCTGGAGATCGAGCAGTCGCTGCGACGGGCGCTGGGCAAGGGTGAGTTCGTCCTCCACTACCAGCCGATCCTGGCCGCCGGCAGCGGGCGGCTCCTCGCCTTCGAGGCGCTCGTGCGGTGGCAGGACCCGGAACGGGGGCTTGTCCCCCCCGCAGTGTTCATCCCTCTGGCCGAGGAGACCGGCCTCATCGTCCCCATCGGACGCTGGGTGCTCACCGAGGCTTGCCGCCAGCTCGGCCGGTGGCGTTGCGCCGGTCTGGCGCCGGAAAACCTTGCCGTCAGCGTGAACCTATCGGCCAAGCAGTTCGCCACCTCTGGCATCGTCGCGATGGTGGCCGACGCCATGACCGAGTCGGGGCTGGGGCAGGGCCATCTTTGCCTCGAGATCACCGAGAGCGTGCTGATGGAGGAGGTCGCCGCCATGCCGGAGACCCTCCGGGCGCTGAAGGACCTCGGCGTGTCGCTGTCGATCGACGACTTCGGCACCGGTTACTCCTCGCTCAGCTACCTCAGGCGCTTCCCGGTCGACGCCCTCAAGATCGACCGCTCCTTCGTCTCCGGCCTCGGCCTCGGCGTCGAGGATTCCGCCATAGTCACCGCCGTCATCAGCCTGGCCCGTGCCCTGGGACTTTCGGTCGTCGCCGAGGGAGTCGAGACGGCGGCCCAGTTCGAGGAGCTGCGGAATCTCGGCTGCAACGCGGTGCAGGGGTATCTCCTGGGTCGGCCGGAGCCGGCAGCGCGGGTGGAGAGGGTGCTGGCGGCGATCCAGCGAGGGGAGGTTCACTGGCCGGCGCTGGCGGCCGATCCCGTCATCCGGCTCGTGGCGGGAACCGCCGTCAAGCCTGGCGGCGGCCGGCTCTAGCTGGCTGGTGCGGAAGGTCCCGACGACATGGCCTGGAAGCTGAGGAGGGCGGCCGAGACCTCGCCAACCGCGTCGGTCGCCGCCGCGGTCCCCACGGCGACGCCGTACTGTCCCAGCCGGGCCAGGAGGGGTTCGGTCCCCTCGACGCCCTCCGTGCCGGCCACCACGGACAGTTCCACGGGGTAGGCGAACTGCGCCCTCCAGCCGTGGTCATCTGTCACCACGGCGCCCCACACGGCGACCCGTCCGAACACCAGGGGGAGGCCCGGTGCCAGGCACAGGCCGTGCTCGAGCAGTCGCCGGCGGTCGGGGCTGGCATGGATGCCGCACGCGCACCCGGGCGACGGTGCCGGGTGGCCTCCGGTGAGGCAGACGGCCTGCAGCGGCTGGCCCGGGTGCCACTCGATACGGCGGTGGCTCACCGAGCCCAGATGCCCCGTCGTGGGCTGGAACAGCCAGTACCGCCAGCCGACGAACGGCTTGTCGGCCGGAGCGGTCTCACTCGGGTTCAGTGGGACGAGCCCTCCGGCAGGTTCCACTGGCCGGTCTCGGGGAACAGCGGGTCGACGTTGCACAACGAGTCGGGGTCGGGCTGCCACAGATGCGACGCCTGTTCCCAGCATTCGTCGTGGAAGGCCATCGGGGTAGGGCACATCGCCCCCGACACCGCCAACTCGGCCCGGTGCCCCTCTCCGGGGGGGACCTCCGCCCCGCAGACGTCACACATGTCGGTCGCCTTCACCGCCCCGATGGTACCGCGACGAGCTTCGGGAAGCCTCAGCTCCGCATACCGACGCTCAGGCTGCCCGAAGCGCTGTGGGTGGGCGAGGGGGGACTTGAACTCCGATTTCAGGGGTGCCGGCCAATGTTGGTCGATGCCGAAACATGCCTCTGACCTGGGGCTTCGCGAGCTGAGGTGTTGGACGGTGCTCGCGGCTTCTACCCGATTTCAACCGGTCCGGTAGAAGTTCCGGTAGAAGTCACGCGCCTCGGCGACACCAATCGCCCTGCTCTCGAGCAGTCGGCTTGGCATGCTTGCTGGTGTGCCGCGCCACGACCGCGCATCACTGGCTAGCCATCAGCGTGTCCCGAAGAACGGCATCCAAGTTCGCGCTGAGGAACTCGTTCGGCTGCACGACGCACTTGAGTCTGCGTACGCGGCGCGCGACGGAACCGCCGACCGCGATCGCGCTTGGAGAGACGCGGCAGCCGCCTTCCGCGCTGCGTGCGATGCGTTCTACGAACCGTTCACCGGGCTGGGCCGTCGGATTCGGGAAGGCGACCGTGCCGCGATCGATGACGCGGTGCGCTTCCTCGAGGCCGATCCTTGGTGCTTTCGATCTGGCTACGTCAAGGAAGAACTCATGACGGCGCTGGCGAACGCGCCCCTACCGGGGGACGTTCTCCCGCGCCTCCGCGCCGTGATCATCCACCGAGTGACGCACCGCGAGCCCAGACTCCTACGACCGACGGGCCGGCTCGCCGCGAGTGTCTGCAACGACGAGCTGGCCCTTCAGCTGAGCGACCTCCTGGTGGCCGGGGGTGATGAGCAACGTCACGACGCAGAGGCCGTCCTTCGCGCTGTCGAGCACAAGCGGAGAACCCTCGCTGGCCAGTCCGCGCGCTCGAAACCCGGCGAACCCGGCGAGGAGTCGTCCAAGGCCTCGCCGTGACCTACCCGATCATCGAGTGATGGCTGGCGAGATCGAAGACGACGAGCCGGAGGAAAGTGGCATCCATCTCACCTCGGTGCGGTCCATCGACTTCAGTCTCCGACGCCCCAAGGTCGACGTTGAGGAATTCGTCGACCGACTGAAGTTCATGGGCGTCAACCGAGAGCTTGTCGAGGAGGCGGAGCGACGGTTGACTGCCAATGCCCGGCGCGGGATGCGATGGGTCGAAGAGCGGCTCCGCGAACTCGAGCCCCCGCGATCGGCTCCGCGCTGCGGTGAGTGTGGCGAGGAGCTCGTCGACACGGACTGGCGCGGCCGCGCAACGGTCCGGTGCTCTGCGTGCGGGAGCCGATGGGGAATCGAAGTGGTCGATGCGGAGACCGAGTCGCTCTGGGCGATCAGCGGCCCGAGCGAGGAGTGGCGAGCAGCACATCCGCTCGAGGAGCACGACCCTTACGGCGACTTCGCTCCCGAAGAGGTTCTGCGCACGGGGCTCCCTCCGCTTCCATCGGGCGACATCGAGCCGGGCACGTACTTTCCGGTCGCGATGTGGCAGGGAAGTCGAGATGCGGCCGTCTTGTACGTGCACCGGCGGACAGCCGACGAGTGTGACGGCTTCGGCGATGAGTACGAAGACGAGACCGAGCACCTTGTCCGGGACGACGAGGGCGAGTGGATGAGCGTCGGCAGCGGTGGTGGCAGTTGGGTCAACGTCTTCGATCCGCCAACGGATCTGCTTGAGAAGTACGTGGTCCTCGGCACAGGTACCTCCGGAAGTGGAGACGACGAGGCGGTGTACTTCACGGGCGGGCTGTGCAGTGGCGAGGTCGCCGCCATTGAGACGACCGATCGCGCTGGCGCGAGGCGTTACAAAATCGATCCATCGCGGCCCTTCTTCGTCGTCGGGATCTACGGAAGGGGTCGCGTACGGATTGTCGACGCGGAAGGCGACACGGTACGCGGCTTCAGGCAGCAGCCGCTCGAGTTTGACGTCGGAGACTGACCCAATGGTGAAGACGCCACTGGAGGGCGTGTCGCCCGAGGCGGCACCGGTCGCAGGTAGGCGACTGCTTGAACGGCCGCCCGGCGAGGCACTCCGTCGAAATGCGTTTCTTGTCGCGGGGCTGCTTCCGTCGGTCTGGCTAACGCGGCGTCTCCCTCTCGGGTTCTTCTTCATGATGGGTGGTTGGACGCTGATCGCCGGTGTCGCGCTCTTCGTGCTGACCGGCCCAGTCTCGGCGTTCCGGCCGGGGTCGAGGATCCGCTCGGTCGCGAAGGTCAGCTTGGTCCTCGTCGCCATCGGGGGCTTCCTGATGGCGATGATGGTCGCCGCAACATTCGATGCCAGGGGCGACATCCCGGAGTGGACTGACACCGCGGCTCGGGCGCTCGGCATCGCGCTGGAGTTCTGTATCGCCGCCGCGTACGTGACACGGTCGCAACGGACCGGCCGGCAGTGGACTACGGCGTTGCCGTTCGTAGCCGCGATTGGAGTCGCCACCCTTGGCGTCGCACTGGGCCGACGGCTGCCTTACATCGCGATCGTTCCAATCGTCGGGCTTGCTGCGGCACGGCTTGCGCTACTGCCGCTGCCAACGGCAAGCGACGATGAGCGACCTGAACGACATCACCTCGTGGCCACCGGGGCGTTCTTCGCTTGGTCGACGTGCGTGCTCTCGCTCCAGTCCAGGGTGCTCACGAGGCCAGCCGGAATCGCGGCGACGTTCGTCGCCTTCATGGTTGGCATCGTCATCCTGTTCGGGACGCTGTACTTGCGACGGACGCGGATCGAGCCGTGGAAGTCTCTCGTCCCCGCCACTGGCGTCTTCGTCGTCACGATCTTCTTCTTCTCGTTGCTCATGCCGTCGCTAGCCGGTTACGGCTACCTATTTCGCATCGGGCTCAGGCAACCAGCCGGACTCTCGTATTGCGCCACCGTTGACGACGACGGGGCCTTTGAGCGCTGGTATTCGACCGATCTCAGTCGAAGCGAGGCCATCGACGCCACGAGCGAGGCCTTCCGCAGCCCGCCTGTCTCCGTGTGGGCCGACGACAAGGGCGGGACGACGGGCCTCATCTTCGGCTATCGGATCGAGGTCTCCTACTTCGACGAGGGGACGCGGCTGCCGGGCGGAGCACCGTGCTCGACCGAGTTGCACGCTTGCGTCCGCATGGCTGTGGCACGTTCCGACAACTGGGACTGATATGCCGCCCGCAGTTACGGATGCTGCACGCGCGTCCTCAAGGCGGCACCGGCGTGGAGCACGAAGGCCTCGCCCGTCCTCAGTCGCCGCACGTCGTCGGGATGGACGACGTAGCGATTGCCGGCGCGCTGGCTGCCGAGGCCGGTGTGATCAGCGACCAGGGTCTGTTCCGTACGCTCCATGACCCACTTCGTGCCGGCAAGACCGGCGGCCTGGTCCGGCTGCTTGAGCTGATGGAGGATCACGGTCCCTACAGTGCCTGCCAGCCGGTCTCGGATTGTGTCGTCTGGCCCGAGGCTTGCCCAGGTTTGCGCGATGAGGACGACGCCGAGACCGCTGGCGCGAGCGCGCTCGACGAGGTCGACTGCGGCGTCCGGGCGATCGGAGAGCTTGGAGAACTCGTCGATGATCACGACTGCGCGCCGGCCTCGGGGCTTCCGAGCCAGTGCCCAGTGGAGGACGTCCTCGAGGATGAACGCTCCGACTTCGGCCGCCTGGTGGCGGTTCTCGGGTCGGCCGACCGGCACGTACGACGCTCGGGTGTCCTCGTAGGACCAGTCGCCGTCGAGGTGGTCGCCGACCGCCCACGCGATGCCTTCGTAGCGGGAGCGGACGCCAATGAAGTCGCGGTCAGGGATCTGTCGAACGAAGTCAGCTCGGCGTCGATCGGCACCGGCACGGACGAGCACCTTCTTGTCGAGTCGGTCGATCAGCTCGTGGAATGACCGAGGAGGCCGTTCGCCGACGGCGGTGCGCAGCACCGTCCGCGCTATGCCCTCGTAGTAGTCCTCACTGAAGTGCTGGGTTGCGAGCAGCCGGTTGACGATCGCCTCGTGTCCACCGCGCCAGCCGTCGATCGGTTCGTCCATTCCGTCCCTTGCGGTGACCCCGCCCGCTGATGCCGCGGCAAGGAACGCATCACGTGTGTCGCGGTCGCTCTTGCCATCGATCCAGTGGACGTCCCACCCGGCGCGGAGCAGCTCGGCGGCCAGGCCCAGCGCGGTGACCGTCTTGCCACTGCCCGTCTCGCCGAGGATGAGCGCCTGTCGGGCCCACGCCTCGGCCGGCGGCGCGACGACGATCCGTCCTCGGTGACGGACCTGCCAGCCCTTGATCGAACCTTGGGTGCGAAGACCGAGAACAGTCCGACCGGCCGGCGCTGGCAACGACCCTCGTGCTATGACCCGGTCGGCCTGGACCCGAGCCCGACGCTCCGCTACTACCTCGCGGGAGTGTCTGGTGGCCTCGTGCTCGTTCCGATGCGTCCACAGCACATCAAGGATCGGACCGGCGGTCACCCCTGCGGGGACGGCGAGTGGTCCGAGCCCGAGCAACTCGATGAGCCGCAGGTCTTCTGTGCCGCGGACGGCGCGCCCGATCGCCGTCAGTGTGGCGACGTACGCCTCCCACGCGCCCAGGCGAACGGCCAGTGCCGTGGCAGCGGCGCCGGCCGCGAGGGCTGGCCAACGGCGCCAGCCCCTGCCTTCGATGAGGAGCGCGAGCGGCGCGGCAATCAGCAGCGCGGGCAGGACCAGGAGCGCGGCAGCGAATGCGAACCCGAATCCGACCAGCTCGAGGTCGAGGTCGCCCCTACCGGCTCCGTTCGCCGTGTGATCACGCAACGATCGCGAGGCGGTCGAGCTCAACAATGCTGACTCGGTCCGTCGCGCCGGTCGCGTGGACCGCCGCGCTGACCGCTCGCGCTACTCCAGCGTCCCCGACGACGTACAGCACGGCTTCATGGTCGAGTGTGAGGTCGCGCACGATGTCCCGCAGCCGATCAGCGCCCTTCACCGTCAACTCGACCTCGACCGCCGTGATCGGGCCGCGCCTGCTGACGAACGTGCCGTCAGCTACGTGGGCGCCGGGCGCCAGTCGCTGTCGGTAGAGCGTTCGTTCGCACACCCAGTCGGTTCCCTGGCCGCGTGACTCGATGTGGAGCCGGACTTGAGCAACGGCGTGATGGTGGGCGAGGAGGGCCACGGTCGGGCGTCGGTGGCGCCAACCCGGTCGTACCAGTCGGAGGCCGCCGCGCGTTGGCCAGACGAAGGCGGGCTGTCCGGCAAAGAAACGCCGGCTCTCAACCAAGCCCGCCCGCTGCCAGCGAGCAACGACCGCCCTGGTTCGGCTCTCGCTGAGCGGCGTCGCACCGCCGAGCAGCCAGCGGATGACGTCGAGCCGCACGGCGTACTGGTCGCCGATCCACCCGACGACGTCGATGTCCCGATCTGTGATCTGGACTCCGACGCCCGGATCCATCCGCCCTGTCTTGCCTGATCGCCCTGTCGACCACCTTTCCTCTTCGACAAACAAACTCGACGCAGCACTTGACCTCACCACTCACCCCTCCCTCTGCCCCGCCCGCCGCTCACCTGTCTCACCCACAGCCCAGCCCCCTGCCGCCGCCCTTCCGCCCCGTAGCAGCGCTGACCATCACGGTGTGGCGGGGTGGTCAGCGGTGCGGAGGGGCGGAACCCATAGCGGCGGCGGCAGGGGCGTGACCAGCACGAATCCCTCGTGCACCCCGATCGGCGGGCGGGGCAGGACCACCAGCGCGACCCCGCGCGGGCGCGACTGGGCCTTCGCTTGGCGTCCCGACTGTCCCTGACTCGTATGGTCACCGCGTCGCGGGCTTGAGTCCGCGCTCGATGAACTGCTCGAGCGCCGCCCGCGGGATGCGCTTCTGGCGCCCGAACCACACGAACGGGAGCCCGCGCTCGCCGCCGGTGGCCTCCCACTCCACAGTCAGCTCATAGGTCTTCGATCGGCCCAACTGCAGGGCCTTGCCGGCCTGGTTCACGGTCAGGAACGGCGGCAGGTCGTCCAGCACTCGACACGCTCCTCTGCTATGCCTCACAACGGGATTGCATTATGCGCTACAACGCAGTAGTGTTGTCAAGCACAACCTTGCGACGTGAGGAGTAGCTCGATGCCGAGAGGCCGCAAGAAGCCCGCCGAGGAGGAGTCGCTCACCACCGAGTCACATGGCCAGACCCTCATGGACGTCAACGCCGTCGTCTCCTACAACCTGCGGGCCATCCGCGAGCGACGAGGCTGGACCCAGCAGGGCGTGGCCGAGCGACTCGGCCGGCTGACCAAGCACACCCTCCCGCAGGCCTCGATCTCGGCCATGGAGCGAGGCTTCGACGGTGACCGGCGCAGGCGCTTCGACGCCCATGAGCTGTACCTGCTGTCGGTCGTGTTCGAGGTGCCGATCGCCTACTTCTTCCTCCCGCCGCCGGACGCCCGCCGCGAGCTGCTCGCCGACACCGAGCGGCCCGTAGCCGAGCTGTACGCATCGCTCCTCGGACGTGAGTACCAACTCGCCGAACTCGACGAGCGGCTGTCCGACATCAACATCACCGACCCCGGCACCGTCGACGACGTCCTCGCCGCCCTCTTCGGCGCCGAGGCTGCGGCCCGGAACTGGCACGACCACTTCCGCACCTGGCGCAAATACCGCCTCGCCGAGCTGGCCAAGACCTACGGCGACCGCCTCGACGAGGTCGCAGACTTCCTCGCCGAGTTCGCCCTCAAGATCCGCAACCTCGGCCCCCAGGGCTACCTGCAATCGACGGCACACCGCCCCGGCGAAGAACCGTTCGACGACTTCGACGGCAAGAACGAGGAGGACTGACATGCGGGGATCGGTCGTCAAGAAGGGCGGGCGGTGGTACGTCAAGATCGAGCTCGATCCCGACCCCGCGACCGGCCAGCGCCGGCAGAAGTGGCATTCGGGCTTCGACACTCGTCGGGCCGCGGAGCGTGCCCGGGTGGACCTGCTGTCCAAGCTCGACCGGGGCGAGTACGTCGAGCCGTCGCATCAAAGCTTCGGTGAGTTCCTCACCGAGTGGCTGAAGGCGATCGAGCCGACCCTGCGACCGTCGACGTTCGACTCGTACTCCCGGAACGTGCGCCTGCACGTGATTCCCCACGTCGGCTCCATCCGGCTCACGAAGGTCGATGCGGGGGTCCTCAATGCGCTGTACGCGACGTTGCTCTCGAGCGGACGCCGTCCACCGTCTCGTCTCGGCGCCGGGTACTCGCAACAGGTCGTCGAGCGTGCGCTCGCGCTCCGTGCGGATGGGCTCAGCCTTGGAGGGACAGCCGAGCAGCTTCGTCACGAGCTGCCCGAGGCCGCCAAGATCACCAAGGACACGTTGGCCTCGCTGCTGCGACGGCAGATCACCAAGCCGACGCCCCCGGCCGCACAAGGGCTGGATCGCCGGACCGTCAACTACATCCACACGATCCTCCACCGCGCTTTCAAGGACGCCGTGCGGTGGGGACGCCTGATCCGCAACCCCGCGGACGTCGCCGATCCGCCGCGTGCCGGACAGAAGTCGGACGGCTTCCAGGTTTGGGACGCTGCCACGCTGCGTCGGTTCCTTGATACGTCGAAGGCGCAAGACGATCGCTTGCATGCCCTCTGGGTCCTCATCGCCACAACCGGCATGCGGCGTGGAGAGGCTCTCGGCCTTCGCTGGAGTGACGTCGACCTCGAGACGGGCCGGGCGCGCGTCGTCCAGACCATCATCCAGATCCGGAACAACGTGTCGATCGGCGAGCCGAAGACGGCCCGCGGCCGCCGGCCGATCTCGCTTGATCGCGCCACGATCGCCGTGTTGCGCTCACATCGTCATCGCATGCTCCAGGAGCGCCTACTCGTCGGGCCCGACTTCAACGACCTCGGCCTCGTGTTCCACCAGCCCGACGGCTCGTGGCTCAAGCCCGACGCCGTCAGCGACGCCTTCCTGCGCCGGGTCGCCCGCTACGGGATGCAGCGTCTGACCCTGAAGGGACTCCGCCACACTTGGGCGACGCTGGCACTGGAGCGCGGGGTACACCCACGGGTTGTACAGGAGCGGCTCGGCCACTCGACGATCGCCGTGACACTCGGGATCTACAGCCACGTCTCGCCCACCCTTCACGACGAAGCCGCGCAGCTCATCGCCGACCTCGTCCTCGACGCGTCAAACGCGTGAGCCAGCCCGACCGACAAGAGCTGCGCCCGCAGCTCCGAGCCGAAGCGCCGCCCGGTGACGCGGTCGTTGTCGTTCGGGGTGGCCCGACCACACTCGCTCGGCTGCGAGACCACGCCCGGAGGACCCACGACGCGTATCTGCTCGACGGAGCGCCCCTGTGGGGAGTCTCCGTGTTCTGCGCCCTCGATGACATCGGTACCGCATCGCTCGAGGGGCTGCTGCGTCGGTTCGCCTCATATCGGGTTGTCCACCTACCTCGCGTGGGGGCGCTCACGGCGGCCGGATTCGAGCTGTTGCCCTCGTTCGGGCGACCGCACTTCACGATCAGGCTCACGAGCGACTCGGACGAGCACCTCAAGACCCTCCTGGGAACGCTGGGTCCCGGCGAAGCGAACCCGTACCATGGTGGGCAGCGACCGGGAAGGAGGTAGCCGTGGTCAGCGTCGACATCACCTGCGATCTCATGGACGAAGACGAGAGCGGCTACGTCTGGACCTTCCTACGGGAAGCTCGCGATCCGAACCTGATCGAGCCGGGCGCCATCGTTGTCGCTGGCGACGAGGACGCTCCCGCCGTCGCCGAGGTCGTGGAGATCGTGATGAAGCCGGCGGGCGAGGTCGTCCACCTTCGTCTACTCCCCGGTGCAATCGAGGACTACGAGGCCCTCGTTCGACGAGCGATCACGCCCGCCTGATCCGGCAGCGTCCGCGTCAGGCGGGAACGTCGAACGCAAGAACGGTCAGCAAGAGTTCCCTGCCCGGATCGTCCTTGTGATGCAGCACGAATCGATGGCCGGTCCCGCTCCCGTACGGCAGGGTCCGCTTGTAGTTCGGATGCTGCGCGATCGTCGCCGGAACCTTCTCGACGACGGAGGAGAGGTTCTTCGTTCGGTTGAAGAGGAGGATTGCCGTCTTGGTATCCCGCCAGGTTGAGTATCCGAGGAGCTGATCGACCGCTTCCGTAAGACCCTGCGGACCCCTCCAGATCTTGCACTCGGCGATGAAGAGGTTCCTGCCCTCGCTGCGGATGACGATGTCGGTCTTCCCCTCGAAGTTGAAGGTCTCGCCGGTGGCCTGGCCCTCGTACTGGCCGTTGAGCTGCACGAGGAAGTGCTGTCGAATGTCTTCCTCGTTCATTGTCCGGAACGCGGCAGGACTGCGCTCCATGACCATCACCATGTTGGCAACGACCGACAGGATGTGCTCGTAGTGCTCCATAGAGAGAGCAGGTTCCGGTGCGAACGGAGGCGTGCCTGCCGGCGGCTTGGGCGGGGGAAGCTTTCGGCGAACGTCGGGCGCCACGTAGGTATTCGTCTCGCCTGGGCGCTCACGCATCGGGAAACCAAGCGATGCCACCAGTCCACGGTCGGCCAGCAGCTTCTGTCGGCGCGCCATCAGGCGGGCGCGGGCGGTGGATTCGAGCTTCGCATTGAAGGGCTGGACATCGTTCGTGATGTACCCGAGGTGCTGCTGGACCGCGGCGAGATCAGTGTCGAACGCCCGTTTCACCGTCTCGGGATCGTGATCCGTCCGCTCGTAGACGAACCGCACCTCATGTCCGTCGATGATGGCTCGCGGCGGGTTGTAGGTATACGTCGACGCTCGGCAGCGGAAGAGTCCGGCATCGCCGGTGAACGGAACGTGGAACGACACGGCGGTTCCCGGGATGTGAAACGGGCGGCTTCGGTCAAAGATCGCGCGACCGTGATCCCGGCTGACGTCGATCTTGGCCTCTCGCTGGGCGACGGTGATGGCGCCCTCGTCGAGAGTCGGCACGTCGACCCTGTATTCGTCCAGTAGGTAAGCGCACCAGTCGTCGTCGCTGGTGTTCAGCAAGCGGTCGGCCTCGATTGCGTCGATCTCATCGAGCATCTTTCGCTCGTGGGCCTCAAGCACCAGACGCAGGTCGCTCTCTGCGAAGAGCAGCTGGTTATCGCGCATCCGCTGCCTCCTTGGGCCGAGGGTAGAGCGCGGCGCGGCAGACGTCGCGCGACCGGCCCGGTAGAAGATCGGTAGAAGTCGGCCCGAATCGCCTGCCGCGCACCCACGCTGACCTGCGACGACTGAGTGGGCGAGGGGGGACTTGAACCCCCACATCCTTTCGGACACAGGAACCTGAATCCTGCGCGTCTGCCAATTCCGCCACTCGCCCGAGTCGCGCCGCCAATCTACCCGATGGCTCAGCGGCTTCGGCTGGCTGGGGCCTGGGTATGCTCCGCTGGCCATGGCACTGCAGGAGTTCGAGCGCCGTCTCGAACGGCTGGTCGAGGGCGTGTTCGCCAAGGCGTTCCGACGCGGGCTCACGCCGATCGAGGTAGGCCGGCGCCTTACCCGGGAGATGGACGTACGCCGCACAGTCGGCGTCCGGGGGATCATCGCCCCCAACCACTTCGACGTGGCCGTGGCCGGCGAGGACTACGAAAACGTCATCGCCAAGATGGAGCAGGCCCTGCGCAACGACCTCGCCGGCTACGTGCGGGAGCACGCCCGGGAGGAGGGGTACGTGCTGGTGG
>JAHWJQ010000003.1 GCA_019348305.1 Actinomycetota bacterium | reverse complement strand
CCGCCATGTCGTGGTCGGAGCGCCTGGTCGAGCGGCTCGAGCTCGCCGGCGCACGACGGGGCCGCTCCCGGAGGGACTGGGAGAGCGCCCCCAGGTATGCCGACCTCCTCGCCCGGTCGGTGCTGCCGGACCCCCGCCTGCGGGCCGTGGCCGAACTGGTCGAGGTCGAGGCGTTCTCCGGGGCGCCGCCCTCCGAGGCGCGGCGGCTGGAGGCGGAGCGGTTGCTCGACGAGATCGAGGCCGCCCACCCCGCCCCCCGCTGACCGCCGGCGCCCCGCGCCTCCACGCCTCCGCGCCTCCTCCAGGCGTTTGGGCAGCTTGAGCTTCGCCATGCGGAGATTTTCTTGCCCAAAGCGCTGGTGGATCCCGTCAGAAGTCGAGGGCGCTGAGCTCGGGGACCCAGCCGCCAGCGCGGTCGCGGGCCGCCCGCCAGCGGTCCCGGTCCGGCCTCGCCCCCGGCTCGACCACGGCACGTGGGCGCCAGTTGCCGGCGATCTCGTCCTCGCCGGCCCAGACACCGGTGGCCAGGCCGGCGAGGTAGGCGGCGCCCAGGGTGGTGGCTTCGAGCACCGGGGACACCTCCACCGGCCGCTGGCAGGCGTCGGCCAGCGCCTGCACGAAGACCGCGTTGGCACTCATCCCGCCGTCGACCCGCACCGACTCGATGGCGAGGTCACCGTCGGCCTCGGCCGCCTCCACGAGATCGGCCCCCCGGTGGGCGATGCCCTCCAGCACGCTGCGCACGATCTCGGCCCTCCCGGTCCCCCGGGTGAGCCCGACGAGGGTGCCGCGGGCGCCGAAGTCCCACGCCGGCGTGCCCAGGCCGAGCAGGGCGGGTACGAACCAGACGTCGCCGGTGCCGTCGACCGACGCAGCCACCGCTTCGGACTCGGCGGACGACGCCAAGAGGCCTAGGTCGTCGCGCAACCACTCGACGGCGGTCCCCGCCGAGAGCATCACCGCTTCGATGGCCCACGTGGTCCGGCCGTCGCGCCGCCAGGCGATGACCGGGAAGCAGCCCCCTTCTCCTCGCGCCGCGAAGCGCGGGCGCTCGGCCCCTACGCACAGGTCGAGCATCCCGCCGGTGCCGAAGGTGATCTTGGCCAGGCCCGGCCGGACGCAGGCCTGGCCCATGAGCGAGGCCTGCTGGTCGCCCGCCATGCCGGCGATGGGCGGGGATCCCGGGACCATCGAGGCGTGTCCGACCACCCCGGCCGAGTCGGCCATCCGGGGCAGCACCGTGGCGGGGATGCGCAGCGCGTCGAGGATCGGCTGGTGCCACCCGCTCCCGTCTTGGGCGAGGAGCCCCGTGACCCCCGCGTTGCCGGGGTCGGTTACGTGCACGGCGCCGCCGGACAGCGTCCAGGCGACCCAGGTGTCGACGGTGCCGAAGCAGAGGTCGCGCTCCCGGTTCTGGTCGGCCATGTCGAGCAGGAAGGCAAGCTTCGTCGCCGATGCGTTGGGCGCCACCCGAATGCCCTGTTGTTGCAGGGCGAGGCACATCCCCACCGTTCGCAGGTCCTGCCACCCCACCCCGGGTCCCACAGGCTCACCGGTGGCGCGGTCCCACACGATGGTCGACGCCCGCTGGTTGGCGATGCCGACGGCGGTGGCCGGGCCGCCGGCGGCCAGCGCCGCGTGTGCCACCTCGAGCACGGCCTCGGCCATAGCGGCCGCGTCGAACTGCACGAAGTTGGGCATGGGGGTCTCGGGGAGGACCTGGCGGTGATGGACGTGGTCCACTGCGCCGCCGGGCGACACCATGGCGGCACGCACCCCGCTGGTGCCCACGTCGACGACGAGGATGGTCACTTCTTCCTCATGGCCACGGAACGTCGGGACCGAAGGGCGAGGGCAGGGCCAGCTTGCCGGGGTTGAGGATGCCGTTGGGGTCGAAGGCCCGCTTCAGCGCCACGAGTGACGGAAATGCCGGCCCGAGCGCGTCGGCCAGGAACCGGCTCCGGTGTAGCCCGATGCCGTGGTGGTGGCTCAGCGCTCCACCGTGGGCCAGGGTGGTGCGGGTCACCGCCTCCCACGCCGCCGCGTAGTAGCTCTCGGCGCCGCCTTGCTCGGCCTGGCCGGCGAAGGTGAAGTACAGGCAGGCCCCGTCCGGGTAGGCGTGGGACTGGTGGACCGAGGCGACCCATGTCCCAGGGACCGCCTCCAGCGCCGCCACCGCGTCTCGGTAGAGGCCGGGCAGGGCCGACCACCGGGCCGCCACCTCGCACGTGTCGACGACGATGTCGCGCTCGATGGCGACAGCCAGGGCGGAGACGTCGTTGCGGTGTTGCACCCAGCGCTCGACCAGGCCGTCGTCGAGGCGCGTCGCGCCAGCGCATTCGGCCGCCACGACGGCCATGGTCGCTTCCACCAGTCCCTCGTCGCCCTCGTCGAGCACGATGAGCGCGCTCCCGCCGTCGAGGGCGAAGGTGCGGGTGGACTCGATGTGGTCGTAGAGGCGAAGGACGGCCGGGGTCGCCCCCCGGCGCAGGACGCGGCGGCAGGCGTCGAGCCCGGCCTCGAAGGAGTCGAACAGCCACGCCCCCCGGCGCTCCACAGGGGCCGCGGGATGGGCACGCAGGCGGGCTTCGGTGACGACCCCGAGGGTGCCCTCGCTGCCGACGAAGAGACCGGTCAGGTCCGGCCCCATGGCCGCCCTCGGCGCCGCCCCGCCCGTGCGGATGAGCCTCCCGTCAGCCAGCGCCACCTCGAGGCCGACGACCATGTCCTCGATCTTGCCGTAGCGGGTCGAGTACTGGCCGGCCGACCGACAGGCGACCCAGCCCCCGACGGTGGACAGGGCGATCGACTGGGGCCAGTGGCCGAGGGTGAGGCGGTGCTCGCCGCGCAACTCGTCCTCCAGCGAGTCGCCCCATGTTCCGGGCAGCACATCGACCAGAAGCGAGGCGTCGTCCACGGCGACGACGCCGGCGATGCCGGTCATGTCGAGCGAGACCCCGCCGAAAACCGGTACCGCTGCGCCGCACACCCCGCTGCGCCCGGCCATCGCCGTCACCGGCACCTTCGCCTCGTTGGCCACCCGCAGGACGGCGGCCACCTCGGCCGGCCTCGCCGGGCGAGCGACGACGGCGGGCAGGGCCGGGACCTCGCCCGAGCGGGCCCACAAGAGGGCCAGGGGCCACCAGTCGCGCCCTGCCTCCGTGCGCTCCAGCCGCTGTGTGGTGACCTCGGCACACACCGAGCCGAGCCGGGTGACGAAGGCCTGGTCGAGGGGCTCCTGCGCCGCGAACCTCGTGCGCACTTCACTGCCGGGCAGCGGGATCGGGTTCACCGGCCTCCGGCGCTCGGGCACGCGCGGACACTATGCGGGCGGGCAGTGGCACGCGCCAGAGGTCGCCCGCCCCGGCTCCGGGCATTCTGGGTATGTCCGCGCACCCCGGAGGTGCGTAAGGCTCCCAGAACCGGAGAAGCCTCAGTGGTTGCGGCGCCTGCTCCTTTCGAGCTCAACCTTCACCGTCCGAGGGTCAGGTGCGGTCACCCTGGTTGTCGGTGGGGAGTCGGTCGCCGATGCCGGGATCACGGGAGCGACTGCGGCGAGTGCTGCCATCGCTAGAGCTGTCAGCACGCCGTCACCGGCTCAACGTCGTCCAGTGTGGCGCCGTCGAAGACGAGGGACCAAGCCGTCGGGTTCAGCCCGCCAGGGTCGCTGTCTGCGGCCTTGGGCACGAACGCGAGGTAGCCCTTGGTCGAGGCCTCCTTGGGGTCCTTGAAGAACGCGGCGAAGGTCCGGTTGGCGGCGACGATGACGCAGCCGGGCTCGTTCTTGATGATGTGTTCGACCGTCGTCACCGGGTTCCCGGGGTCGGTACGTGTGTTCTCAAAGTCCCGCGCCGCAATGCGGCCGTAGACGCTCTGCTTGTCCTCGAACTCCTGGCCGTCGTAGACGGCATTGAGCAGGTCGAGGAACCGCTTGTTCGGCCCCCGGTCGCGCACCAGCTCGCGGAAGGCGTCACCAACCACGACGTCGAGGCGGTCAACGACGGCGTCGAGGTAGGCCACCGTGATCTCCTCCGGCACCGAGGCGACGTCGACGGTCGTGGTGGTCGACGCCGGCGCCTCGGTGGGAACGGTGTTACCCGGAGGTTGGGCGGTGCCTTTTGACTCACAGCCCCCAGCCACCAGAGCGGCGGCCAGCAGAGCCACCACCCATGTGCCGCCCGCTCTTGCCCTTCTGTCCCTCGGACTCATCCTGTACGCCACACGGGCGCTGGTCAAGACAGTGAGGGTATTTCTACCCATCTCACCCCGCTCATCGGAACGAGAGAAGCCGAGGGGAGTTGCTAGGCGTGAGGTAGTGCCGCCGGCAGGCCGGCGGCCTCCCGGTCCTGTTCGGCCCGGTGGGTGAAGTTCTCCACCTGGCGGGCCACCTCCGCCTCGTCCCATCCCAGCTCGGGCGCCACCAGCCGGGCAACGTCGCCGGCGGCCGCCACGGTGGCGTCGCGGTCGAGCAGCAGCGCACGGGTGCGCCGGCTGAGGACGTCGTCCAGGGTGTGGGCCATCTCGTAGCGCACCCCGTAGAGCGCCTCTGCCCTAAGGTAGGGGAGGCCCGGCACCAGTCGCTCGGCCAGGGCCGGCTCGGCCCCGACCATGGCCCCCAACGTGCGGGCCTCGGTCCCGTACCGGTTGGCGAGGTGTTCGAATACCTCGGCGCTGAGCCCCAGGCTCGCCGGGCCCTTGGCGCTGAAGCGCTCGAAGCCCTCGCCGCCGCGCACCTTGAGCGCCGCCGTCGGCGAGCGCCCCAGCCGGCGCCCCAGCACGCGGGCCACCTCGTCCACGGTGTCCTCGGCCATCTTGCGGTAGGTGGTGAGCTTGCCCCCGGTGATGGTCACGAGGCCGCTGGCCGACACGACGACCTGGTGCCGACGAGACAGGTCGGCGGTGCGCACGCTGCGTTCGTTGCGCACCAGCGGCCGCAGCCCCGCCCACGTCCCGACCACATCGGCCTCGGTGACCTTGCGGGTCACGAACTGGTTGAGCGCCGAGAGGATGTAGCCGACGTCGTCGGGGCACACCTTGGGGTCGTCGAGGTCGCCCGAGTAGTCGGTGTCGGTCGTGCCTACGTAGACGTGGTCGTCCCAGGGGACGATGAAGATCGAGCGTCGGTCACCAGGCACCGGCAGCACGGCGGCGATGTCGGCGGGCAGCAGCGACCGGGGAACGGTGAGGTGCACGCCTTTGGCCGGCCGGATGGCTTCAGGGTCTCGGCCCTCGTCCATCGCACGGACGCGGTCGACCCATACCCCTGTGGCGTTGACCACCGCCGACGCCTTGACCACGGCGCCGTCGGCCAAGCGGGCGCCGGCCACCCGCCCGTCCGCCCTGACCAGCCCCGCCACCGGGCAGTAGTTGGCCGCCACCGCGCCGTGGTCGAGCACCGCCGTGCGGACCAGCGCCAGCGTCAGACGGGCATCGTCGGCCTGGGCGTCGTAGTAGATGAAGGCCGCCGCGAGCAGATCGGCATCCAGCGTCGGCAGGTGCTCGAGCGCCTCCTCGGCGCTGATGCGGCGGTGACGCTTGCCGATGCGCACGCCCCCGGTGGCGTCGTAGAGCCACAAGGCGCTGCGGTAGGCCCTGGCGATCGCCCTGTTGACGCCGCCCTGCTTGCCGAACAGAGGGATGAGGA
The DNA here is from genome assembly GCA_019348305.1 of Actinomycetota bacterium. Next base: position 26,978 of record JAHWJQ010000003.1, on the reverse strand, counting down.
AGGGCAGCGGTTGTACCAGGTGCGGGGCGTTGTCGAGCAGGCGCTGGCGCTCGGCCAGGTTCTCATAGACGAGCCGGTACTCCTTCTGCTGGAGGTAGCGCAGGCCCCCGTGCACCAGCTTCGAGGACTTCGACGAGGTGCCGGAGGCGAAGTCGGACCGCTCCACCAGGGCCACCCGTAGCCCGCGGGCCGCGGCATCGAGCGCCACGCCGGCGCCGGTGATGCCCCCGCCCACGACCAACAGGTCGAAGTTCTCCGTGCCCAGCCTCTGCAGCGCAGCAGTCCGGGCGAAGCCGTTCACCCGTCGCTGAGCTCCGCGTAGGGCGCCCGGAAGCCGTCGCGCAGCAGCTTCACCACGCCGCTCCGGTCCCGGGCCAGGAACCAGATGCCGAGCAGCAGGTAGATGATGGAGAAGGCGATCAGCTCGGTGCCGTGCTTGTCCTCGGGCACCAGGGCGCCGAACATGAACTGCGTCCAGAACAGGACGAACAGCATCCAGGCCTCCCGAACCGTCATGGACAGGTTCACGAGGATGGCGACGGCGAACAGGGACTGGGCGGCGGTGAGCAGGAGCTCGTCGCGCTGGCGGGTGACGATCGGCAGTCCGTGGGTGCTGGCGGAGGCGATGGCGAATGCGATGGGCAGCGTCCCCACGAGAAGCGTCCACTGGTTGACCTTCGACGAGACCAGCGTTCCCAGGCCGGCGTTGGTGTTGAGGCGCCAGGCGTAGAGGCAGGCGACGAGCAGTTCCGGTGCCTCCGAGGCGAGCGGCGCCAGCCACTGCACGAGGAAGAACTCGCTGATGCCGAGCGTCGCGCCGCTCTCGACTAGTGCTTCGGCGAAGTGCTCGGCGGACAGAAGGATCACGGTGGCCGCGAACGCGAACATGGCGATGTAGGAGCCACGCCGGCCGCGGGTCGAAAACGTGCCCATCAGGCGGGCGGGCCCCACCAGGTGCGGTTCCTCGGCCGGCGCCTTGCTGATGCGGACGGTGTAGGCGATGAACAGCGTCACCAGAACCGCCGCGTCGAGGAGCGTGATCGAACGCTTCAACGGAAGCGTGAGTGAGTACAGCGTGGCGATGCTCAGGAAGGCCAGCTCCACCGAGTGCGACCGCTCCAGCGTCACATCCCTCATGCGCTGGCCCCGCTGGCGGTACTTCCACCAGGCGACGAAGATCACCGCGGTCCAGCCCACGCCGATCAGGAGGCGGTTCGCTCCTGTCATGTTGGCCAGCGCCAGGGAGCAGGCGGATTCGCGGCCGGCGGCGGCGTCGGCCGCCGACTGGCAGGCGACGCCGAACTGCTCGAAGGCGTTCCCGCCCTTGACCGCGAACACGAGGTCGACGGCGTACTCGGGCAACACCGCGATGAAGGCGAGGATGGCGATGGCCAGGCCGGCGGAGATGTCGAGCTGGGCCGTCTCGGCCGCCCACGACAGCAGGAATGCGGCGCCCACGATGGCCATGCCGTAGATGACCGCGTCGACCGGGTCGCTCAGGTGGATCCCGCCCAGGCGGAAGGCGACCCCAGGCAACGTCACGACGACGGCAAGAAGGATCGAGAGCTTCTGGCGACCCGGGTTCAGCGCTTTGTGCAGGTCCTCGTCGGTCGTAGTCACGCCGGCATCCTAGGAGGCTGGTGTCAGACCAGTCCGAGCACCGAAGGGCCGCTCCAGCTTGCCGGTCGGGCGGCCGATACCAGACACCATGGCCCTGGGAACTCGACGCCGGTGATCTGCGACCGCTGCGGACGCCTCCTCAACCGGGCCACCGGGAAGTGCGTCTGTGAGGCCTACGGCGGGAACGCGCCGGCGCCGGTGGCGACGACGCATCCGCCGCCCGAGGCGCCGCGCCCTATGTCAGCGGCCGCCGTCTTCGCTGTGCTCGATGTGAGCGATCGGCCGGCCAAGCCGGCCCGGCCCTCGCCCCCGCCGCCCGTCGCCGCGCCGCCACCCCCCCCACCCCCCCCAGCCCCTGCGGCGCCCCCTCCTTCCCGGCACGCCGCGGCCCCCCTCGGCACCATCTCCAGGGCCCGGGTGGGACGCCGCCGGGTGGACGCGGTCGCCTTCGAGAACGGACTCGTACTCGCTGCTCGCCCGCGTGGGAAGAAGGCTGCAGCGGCCCGCGCCGGTCTGTCGGCCGGACAACTGGCCGGCCTCGAAGAGTCGAACCGCCTCATCCCCGTCTCCGCGGTGGAAGAGGTGCTCGTGCGCGAGGACAAGGTGGGGGGCCGGGCGTCGGTCCAGCTGACCTCGGGGGAGCGGGTGGTCCTGTCGTGGTGGGGCCCGCACAACCGAAGCGTGGAAGCCGAGCACCTCTTGGCCGATACCTTCCCCGGTCGGGTCGACCAGGACGATCCGGCGGTGGTCAAGCGGGTCTTGAAGGGTGTCGCCGCGCTCGCCGTTGGCGTGGCTGCCGTGGTGGCTGTGTTCGCCGGCGCCTCCGCGCTGCTGGCATCCGATCCGCCTCCTCCCGCGCCTCCGGCTCCGCCCGTCACCGTCGCGCCGGCAGAGCAGGCGCTGCGGGCGGAGCTTGCCCCTGCGTGCGGCCCGTGGATGGCCTTCGCCGGAGCGATGGCACCCGGTGATCGGCCCAACCCGGCGGCGCTGCGACCCGTCGTGGACGGCCTTCGCGGCCCCTTCGATGCCGCCGCCGCCGCGTCGCCCGACTATGCCGTGGCCCGTGACGAGGTCGTGTACCTCCAGGACTATGCCCGTCGTCCAGCAGACGCCACCGCCCGCGAATCCGTGAGCCGGGTGGGCTACGCGGTGCGCCAGGTGTCCGACGCCTGCGCCCGCGCCACCAGCAGCTCCTGAGGCGGCGTACCGGGCCCGCTGTGGCGACCTGTTCCTGGAGGACCGGGGCTTCACTGTTGCACCGGCGCAGTTACCGGCATTCACTGCGCCTGCTAGCGAGAGTTAAACAGTTGTTATCGCTGGACTTTTGAAAGCTTTTGGCTCCATACTGCCCGCTGAACCCGCATGGTCGCCTTCCACAGGGGGTAGGCAGACGGCGATGGGGCAGGCTCGCTCGTTTTCGAAGTCGTGGAGGATGTGGTCCCGCTGACGAATCTGACCTGGCGGCAGCACGCCGCCTGTACGGGAGTCGATCCCGACATCTTCTACCCCGTCTCCGACGAGGAGGCGGAGGTGGCCAAGGCCGTCTGCTCGCAGTGCCCTGTGCGCCAGCCGTGCCTCGAATACGCCCTGTCGACCCGCGAGCGCGACGGCGTCTGGGGCGGGGCCACCGAAAAGGAGCGACGGCGCATCCTGCGCCAGCGCCGCAAGTCCGCCTGACCCGTCGGCTTCCCTGGATCCCGCGACCCGGGCGATGGCCGCCGGGCCCCCGCCCAGAGGGCCGCTCGGGCCCTGCCACCCCGCTCAGAGGGCCGCTCGGGCCCTGCCACCCCGCTCAGAGGGCCGCTCGGGCCCTGCCACCCCGCTCAGAGGGCCGCTCGGGCCCTGCCACCCCGCTCAGAGGGCCGCTCGGGCCCTGCAAGGATGGCGGGACGCCCATGGGCCTGCTCCTGATCATCGGCACCTACAACGAGGCGGCGACGATCGACTCCGTCGTCGAACGGGCGCTGTTCGCCTGCCGGGGTGCCGGCATCAACGTCGAGCTGCTGGTGGTCGACGACGCCTCGCCCGACGGCACAGCCGAGCTGGTCGCGAAGCTGGCCACTGAGGAGCCGGCGGTCCACCTGCTGGAGCGGCCGGAGAAGCTGGGCCTGGGGTCGGCCCTGCGGGCCGGGATCCGCTGGGGCCTGGAGCGCGATTACACGGCGTTTGGGTTCATGGACGGCGACCTGTCCCACGACCCTCATGACCTGCCCCGGCTGGTGGCCTCGCTGGACGAAGGCGACCTGGTCATCGGCTCCCGCTATGTCGCTGGTGGTGGTGTCGTCGGGTGGCCGGCGTTCCGCCGTCGGCTCAGCGAGTTCGGGAACGCCTACGTCAGGGCCGCCACCGGGGTCAGTGCGAGGGACACCACTGCGGGGTTTCGCGTCTTCCGACGCCACCTGATCGAGTCCATCGACATCGACACCATGCGGGCGGAGGGGTACTCCTTCGAGATCGACCTGACCCTGCGCAGCTGGCGGGGCGGCTACCGCATCATCGAGGTGCCCATCACGTTCCGCGAGCGAACCGAGGGCGTGAGCAAGATGAGCACCAGCATCGTGGCCGAGGCCGTCTGGCGGGTCCTCGTGTGGGGGCTTCAAGGGCCGAGACGGCCGGCGCCGGCGAAAACGCCAGCGGCCGATCCGCCCCCCGGCGAACCGTAGGATCCAGTGCGATGGACTTCGAGCTGTCGGAGGAGTTGGCCGATCTGCAGTCGACGTGCCGGCGCCTGGCCCAGGACAAGGTGAGGCCGCGGGCCCGCGAGATCGACGAGACCGGGGAGTACCCCCAGGACCTCTTCGAGATCTTCCGGGACGCGGGCCTCCTCGGCTTGTGCATCCCGGAGGCCTACGGTGGCAGCGGCGCCGGCATCCTCGGGCTCACCCTCGCCATCGAGGAGGTCGCCAAGTACTCCAACACCGCGGCGTTGATGTTGCTCCTCACCCGGCTCCCGACGGGGCCGGTGATGATCGCCGGCTCGGAGGAGCAGAAGCAGCGCTACCTGCCGGGGATAGCGGACGGCAGCGAGCGCGGCGCCTTCGGGCTCTCCGAACCCCAGGCCGGCAGCGACGTGATGGGGATGCGCACCAAGGCGGCGCCCGACGGCGACGGCGGTTGGGTCCTCAACGGCACGAAGTGCTGGATGTCGGGGGTGCTGCAGGCCGACTGGTACACGATCTTCGCCAAGACCTCCGCCGACGTCGCCGACCGCAGCCACGACGCGGTGAGCGCATTCATCGTCGAGCGGTCGTGGGAGGGGGTCGAGCCGGGGAGGGTCGACCGCAAGATGGGGGTCCGGGGCGTCGACACCGGCGAGCTCGTCCTCACCGACGTGCGGGTGCCGGCGCAGAACGTGGTCGGCGAGGTGGGCGGGTTCCGCCTGGCCATGCTGGGGCTGAACTCGATGCGGCCGGTGGTCGCCGCCCGCGGCATCGGGTTGGCCGAGGGGGCGCTCATGTATGCCACCGACTACGTCCAACAGCGGGAGGCCTTCGGCAGGACCATCGGCGACTTCCAGGGCATCCAGTGGGAGATCGCCAGGATGGCTACCGAGATCGAGGCCGCCCGCCTCCTCACCTACCGCTCGGCCTGGCTGGCCGACCAGGGCAGGTTCACCAAGGAATGGGTCCCCTACCTCTCCATGGCCAAGTACTACGCGACCGAGTTGGCGGTGCGGGCCTCCGACCTCGCCGTGCAGCTGCTGGGAGCGGCGGGGTACATGAAGGACCACCTGACCGAGCTCTACTACCGCGACGCCAAGCAGTTGACGATCGTGGAGGGGACGACGCAGGTCCAGCTGGGGCTCATCGCCCGCGGCGTGCTCGATCGGGACCTGTGGTGGGACTGAACCTGGCCGACTTCGGCGGCTGGCCGGTGGTGCTCGGCCGGCTGGTGCGGGGGACGGACCTGAGCGGTGACGAGGCAGGCGCGGCCCTGGCGTCCATCTTGGAAGGACAAGCCACGTCGGCTCAGATCGCCGCCTTCATCACCCTCATCCACGCCAAGGGTGAGACGGTCGAGGAGATGGCCGGCCTCGTCCGGACCCTGCTCGAGTTCGCTGAGCCGATCGTGGTGTCGGCCGACGTCGTCGACACCTGCGGCAGCGGGGGCAGCGCGCAACGCCGGGCCGGCGCGTTCAACGTCTCCACCATCGCCTCGTTCGTGGTGGCCGGCGCCGGCGCCTGCGTGGCCAAGCACGGGGGTAGGGCGGCCAGCGCCACCAGCAGCTCCGCCGATCTGTTGACCACACTCGGCGTGGCCGTCGAGCTGGGGGCCGAGGGGGTGGCCCGATGCGTGCAGGAGGCGGGAATGGGCTTCTGCTTCGCCCCCCGCTTCCACCCGGCGATGCGCCACGCCGCCCCTACCCGCCGCGAGCTCGGCATCCCCACGCTGTTCAACTTCATCGCGCCGCTGGCCAACCCGGCCAGGCCGCGGCGCCAGGTCGTGGGCGTGAGCAACGCGAGCCTGGCAGACAAGATGCTCTCGGTCCTCCAGCGCAACGGCGCCACATCGGCCATGGTCGTCTACGGCCACGACGGGTTGGACGAGCTGACGACGACCACGACCTCGACGGTGCTCGAGCTGCGCGACGGCGAGGTGCGCTCGTTCACAGTGGAGCCGGGTGCCCTGGGAGTGCCCACGGTCACCGCCGAGCAGCTGCGGGGCGGAGACGCGGCCACCAACGCGCAGCTGGCTCGCCGCATCCTCGACGGCGAGACCGGACCTCACCGCGACATCGTGCTGCTCAACGCCGCGGCAGGGGTGGTGGTGGCCGGTCTGGCCGACGACCTCGCTCAAGGCCTGTCGCTGGCCGCCGCCTCACTCGACGACGGTCGCGCCGCAGGCGTGCTCGATCGGCTGGTGGAGACCTCGCAGGCGGCGGCTCAGGCCTGACGCCGCAGTGGCAGCGCCTCCACCGGTGCAAGGCGCACCTCCACCCCGTCCAGCTCGCCCAGTGCCGACTCGAGCAGCTCGAGCCGCTGGCGGACGGCACCGAGGCCGGGGGGGGCAGCCGGATCGGCGGGCCTGCGGCTGAGGAGGATGACCCGCTGGGCCAACTCCTCCACCTCGGCGACTTCGCAGTGCAACTCCCGCAACATCCGCCGTCGGGTGGGCTGCGGGCTACGGCTGGCCAGAACCAGCTGGGCGTCGATCTCGAGCGCCCGCTCCCGCAGCTCGCCCACCACCTCGGCCAGGCGCAGTCCCTCGGCCCTGGGGCCAACCAGCGCGGTGTTGGCGGCGGCCATGGCGACGCGGAGGCGGCGGTGGAGCCGCGCCGGTCCGCCGGGGGAGGCCAGCCAGCCGAGCGGGGCGAGGCAGGGGCGGCCGGCGACGATGCGGTTGCGGACCGTGAGCGCGTGCACGAAGGCCGCCACCGTGCAGGCGCAGATCCCGACGAAGACCGCCATGGCGACCACGAGGACCAGGAGCAACCTGAGCATCGAGGAGAGATCGTACCCAGGTTGCGGCTGCTGTCCGGGCGGGTAGAGGAATCGCATGCGTCGCCGCCGACTCGCTGCTGCCCTTTTCGCCCTCGCCCTCGCAACGGCCGTGGCCGGCTGCGACGGCAAGGGCGAGGGCGACTCCCAGCAGGCCCCCACCGGTCAGGAAGCCCCGACGGGCAACGACACCGACGGAGGCAACGAAACCGACGGCGGTCCCAACCCCAACGGGAGCACCGACAACGGCAGCGGGACGGGGTCGGGCCGCGGCACCCCGTGACCGACCTCGACCGCGCTGAGGACCCCGGGCACCACTCAGCGGCCGCCGGCGCACCGGGCGCCAGTGGTCCCGGTGAGCCGGCCTACGAGGGTCGGGCCACCATCGGCGACGAGGGCGCCGCCGCCGGCCCTGAGTCGTTCCAGGACCCCAACGGAACGCCGCCCGAGGTGGTGGAGGCGGCAGCCCGGGCGCTGGACAAGCGGGTGTCGGAGGGCGCACCGCCGAACGGCTGATCCTCCCCGGGACCCCTACCCCCGAGTCGGGCGAGTGGTCAGGAGGGGGTCGCGCCGATGGCGGCGGGACCCACGCCACATGACGACGAGGGCAGCGACGAGGGCCAGAGCCAGTGGGTCGGCATACAGCCGGAACCGGTTGTTCTCTCCGACCTCTACCAAGTTGCTGACCAGGGTGATCCACCCGATGGTGGACCACAGGAAGGCAAGGACCAGCGTCGGGGGCCCCGGTGCCCGCCTCCCGATGGCACGCCGCCATAGGACGACGGCTCCGCCAGCCAGGGCCACCAGGTAGGCGGCCACGACGAACCACGCGGTGCGTCCCGGCGGTTCTCGGTAGTGGACTGCGGCGTCGGGCATGCGGTCGGACGGGGTGCCTCCCTGCACCACGCCGAGCACGGCGAAGTTGTAAAGGCGGTCCCATGTCTCCACGTGACTCCGGCTGCCGCCGAGCACGAAGAAGTCGCTCGAGGGTCGGAAGAAGACGTTGAACGCGGTGGCGACGCCCCGCAGGTATGCGCCAGGGCGCTCGCGTAACACGTGCAGAGCGTCTGGCTCGTGCAGCTTCGAGACGTCGGCGTAGAACAGGCTGTTGAAGTTGGTGCGGTAGATCGGAGGGTCCTCATACGGCGGCTTGAACTGCTCGTCCAGTACGGCAACACCGGTCGGTGGACGCTCGGCCACGAGGCCTCGGTAGCTCGTGGGAGGGTTGAGCGGGCCGATGAGGGCCGCTCCGGACAGCTCTCCGCGAGCAACCATCGCCTCGCGCTCTTCATGGGGCAGCTGCCACACGGTGATCCGGGCCAGGTTCATGCCGATCATGGTGCTCGTGCTCGTCGCACCGAAGGCCACGAAACGATGCAGCTGCACCCCGAGGACGACCAGGACGGGAACGGCAGCCGCCGTCGCCACCCGCCGCCAATCGGTCTGGCGGCGGTGGAGGATCAGGGCGAAGACCAAGACCAGGAACCAGAGGAAGTGGAAGAGGCTCCTCGTCAGCACCAAGGCGGCGACGAGCGCAAAAAACAGCGCGGCATCCCGGGCCCGGTATCGGTCCATGTAACGCTGGAGGGCGAGTACCGACATGCACACGAGAAAGGTGACCGGGTAGTCGTAGTGCGCCCAGTACTCATAGAGGAACACCGACGGGCTCAAGACGAAGCCAGAGGCGAGAACGACGGCCGTTGCGTTACCTACGCCGAGGCGGCGCAGTACACGGTAGAGGCCGAGGGCGAGGCCGAGCCCGAAGGCGAGGTACGCGGTGTGGAAGAAAGGGACGACCCAGCCATCGGGGAGTTGGAGCCCGAGACCGACGAAGAGGTTGAACAGCGGCGGCTGGACGTGCAGGTTCACGATGCTCGTCACGAGATCGTCCCGCAGCGCCAAGCGGTCGAGCACCTGGTACCCGTCGAAGAACGGGCCCACGTCGAAGCGCACGCCCGCGGCGTGGATGGCCACACGGGAGAGCACGAAGACGAAAACGACGGCGACGGCTCCCCAGTGGCGGCGCAAGACGGGCGGCAAGCGGGAGGAGCTCGCGGGAGCGGTGGCCCTCGTCCCAGTCGCCTCCGGGATCTGCAGCGACAGCGTCACAGGGGCACTCAGAACAGACTTCGGTACCTGTCGAAGGCGGCGATGGCCTCCTTGGGGAGGAAGCCCAAGACGGCATCGGGATCCTCGCTCACCTGCTGCACCATCCGGAGGTTGTTCTCGTAGCCGAGGTACTCCTTTTTCATGTCGATGACGAGGTCGTGGGGGTTGCGCTCCTGCACGACGGAAGCGGCGCCGTAGACAACTCGCGCGCCCTGGGCCTGGAGGTGGTAGGCGGCCCAGATGTCGTCCATCCGTCCCACGCAGGGGAACATGAAGTACTCCGGCAACCAGCGACGGGCGATGAAGGTGTTCTGTGAATCGAAGGGGCTGATGGCTGTCGAGGCCATCGGGAAGTAGCTGTCGTCGAACCTGCAGTCGGGCGCGTACTGCATCCGGCAGATCGCATCGACGTCCGGGTCTCCGTTCCAGAAGTTGGCTTGGACGTCGGCGGTGACAACCTCCATCCGGGAGGTGGCGTAGTCGCGGTTCGGAAGAAGCTGCAGTGGGTAGCCGCGGTGCCACAGATGGGGGTAGTTGGTGGCGCCCACGGGGTCGAAGGCGGGGAGGCTGGTGTCGTAAACGGTTGCCTCGACCTCCTCGCCGACGAACAGCTTCTCCCCCCAGTGCGCCAACGGAACATTGTCGTCGTCGACGGTGGCGACGACGTCAGCACCCATCTGCCACGCCAGGACGAACCCGAGGTTGCGCCTCTGGATGCAGTTCCATCCGAGGAGTTCGGAGAGCTCCGGGTCGATGGCCTCCTGTTCCCGCGGGGAGACGTAAGTTCCGCGCTCGAGGGCGTAGTCCTGAGGTGTCTTCTGGTCGCCCATCACAATCAGGTGCCAGTCCGGCAGAGCGTCGTACTTCTCCACCGCCGGGGTGGGAGGGTTGATCGTCGTCGTGACGATCACCTTCTTCATCAGGTCTCCTTCCCGTTCGTGTTCGTCAGCGGCACTGGGCCGAAGCGGTTCGTCGCGAGCGTTCGGATGTAGCGGGCCTGGGTAGCGACGGAGTTCTGGGACTCTCCCTCGCGTCGGGGCACCCATCGGGTGGGAACCTCGAGCACCTCGACGCCCAGGCGGACCGGCTTCAGGACCGTCTCGAGCAGGAACTCGTGGCGCAGACCCTCCCACTCGATCGACTGCAAGAGGCTGGTCGGGAACAGGCGGTACCCAAACGTCGCGTCGGTGAGGTGGGTGCGGTAGGTGAGAGAAGTCAGACGCTGAAAGATCCAGTTGAGCGCCACCCGGTGCGGGCCGTAACCCGAGAAGCTGCCGCCCGCCGCCCACCGGGAAGCGGTGACGATGGCCTGGGGATTGGCCTGGGCCAGGGTGAGCATCTCGGGAACGATGGCCGGATCGGTCTCGAGGTCACTCGACATCATGATGGTGTGGCTCGCGGAAGCGAGCGCGAAGGCCTCACGGATTGCGCCGCCCAGGTAAGGAAGCGACTGGTGATGGATCTCGACGCGTTGGCCGAAGGTGCCGCGAGCGGCGGCGCATCGGGCGAGGCTCTCTGGGGTGGTGCGGCCGCACACGACGATCAGCACCTGCTCTATCCACTCGTCAGCGGCATCGTGGAGGATCTTGACTGTCTCGTCGAGCGAGTCGGTCTCGGTCACCACCGGCACGATGACGCTGACGCCGGTGAATCGATCCGGCAGCGGGATGGCGGGAGTCACGGGCGGGCGTCCTCTCGAAAAGTGGCTACTTCTTTAGCGGAGTCCATCGGCGAGGCGCAACGTCGCCGGCTTCCAGACACGCAGCCTTGCACAGGGCCCAACCTGGGGGCAGGCATGGCTACGGTCGAGCGTCCACCCATGACTAGGCTGCCCGCCAGTTGTCATCGACGATGGGGAGAGCAAGTGCAGAAGGACTCGCGAATCTTTCTTGCCGGCCACGGCGGACTGGTGGGATCAGCCATCCTGCGCCGGCTCAACGACGAGGGCTTCACGAACGTCCTGACGGCGGGGCGCGACCAACTCGACCTCCGCGACCAAGCGGCCGTGAACTACTGGTTCAAGGCGAACCGCCCGGAGTACGTCTTCCTGGTGGCTGGCACCGTGGGCGGCATATTGGCCAACTCCACCCGGCCGGCGGAATTCCTCTACGACAACATGATGATCCACGGCACCGTGGTCCACGCCAGTCATCTCTATGGGGTCCGGAAGTTGCTGTACCTCGGAAGTTCGTGCATCTACCCACGTCACGCAAAGCAGCCAATTCCCGAAGAGGAACTGCTCACCGGGCCTCTCGAGCCGACCAATGAGGCCTATGCCCTGGCCAAGATTGCAGGGATCAAGCTGTGCCAGGCGTACCGCCGGCAGTACGGCTCGAACTTCATAGCGGCGATGCCTACCAACCTCTACGGTCCGAACGACAACTTCGACCTGGCCAGCAGCCATGTGTTGCCGGCGATGATCCGCAAACTCCACGACGCCAAGCTGAGCGGCTCGCCTTCGGTGGAGATATGGGGCAGCGGGTCCCCGATGCGGGAGTTCTTGCACGTCGACGATCTTGCTGACGCGTGCCTGTTCCTGATGAACCACTACAGCGACGAACAGTTCATCAACGTGGGCGTGGGCCAGGATCTGAGCATTCGTGCGCTTGCTGAGATGGTGAGAGACATCGTGTACCCAGCAGCGGAGCTGGTGTTCGATCAGTCGAAGCCGGACGGCACGCCTCGCAAGTTGCTCGACATCACCCGGCTCGAGGCTCTTGGCTGGCGAGCAAGTATTCCTCTGCGGGAGGGGATCGAGTCCACGTATGCCTGGTTCTTGGAGCACGGCGGACAGGGGAGTCAGCGCCGAGTAGCTGTCGCTACCGGGTAGCTGCTGCGCACCTGTGGCGAGCAAACAAGGGCGGGTCGCCGTCATCGGTGCGGGATGGGCTGGTGCCGTGACGGCAGAAAGGCTCACTGCGGCGGGACTTGGAGTCGAAGTGTTCGAGCGGTCCCACAATGTCGGGGGCCACTCGCGAACGGAGGTCCTGAACGGGGTCCTCTACGAGCCCAACGGCGCTCACATCTTCCATACGTCGGACCCAGACGTGGCGCGGTACGTCGACAGGTTCGGCCTCACCCGGCCCTACGAGCACTGCGTGAAGACACAGGTCCACATTGGTGACGACGAGTCGCCGACGCTGTTGTCCTGGCCGCCGCAGGTCAGCGAGCTCAAGGCACTGCCCGTCTGGCCGACGATCGAAAAGGAGCTGGCACAGCTCCCGCCGGAGCCGTCGGGTGAAGACTTCGAGACGTTCGTCGTCTCGCTCATGGGCCGGACGTTGTACAACCTCTTCATCAGCGACTACACGACGAAGCAGTGGGGGCGGCCAGCAACGGAACTCAGCAGCAGCTTCGCCCCGAAGCGGGTCGAGCTGCGGTCGGATGAGCACCGGCGGCTCTTCCGAGACAGGTGGGAGTTCTTCCCGTCGGAGGGAATGAACAGTGTCATCGAAGGGGTGCTCTCCCGAGTGCCCGTCACGTGCGGCGCGGAGCTGGGTATCGGCGACCTCGACCGGATGCAGGGTGAGTACGACGCGTTCGTTGTGACCGCCCCGCTCGACGCACTCCTCGGGCGGGACGGGGAGCTCGAGTGGCGGGGGGTCCACCTTCGGTCGCGCTACGTCCCCGTGGCCGGCGAGTCGGACACCGTCACGCCCGCCTACGTCGTCAACTGGCCTGATGCCAGGTACCCGTACACCCGTACGATCGAGACGAAGCACGCCTCAGGCCAGCGCATTGCCGGTACGGTCGTGAGCGAGGAGTACCCCGGCGCGCCAGCCCGCCACTACCCGGTGCCGACGGTGGACCGTCGTTTCGAGATGCTGAACGACCGCTACAAGGCGGAGGTGCGCGAGGCGCTCGACCGGCCGGTGTATTTCTGCGGGCGCCTCGCCAACTACCTGTACATCAATCAGGATCAAGCGATCGAACAAGGCTTCGCCTGCAGCGACACGGTCTTGGCAGATCGCGGGACGGCTGGCTGATGCCGGCCTCGCTCGCTTTCGCCATCCCCGCGTACAACGAGGCCGACGGGATCCAGGGCTTCCTTGCCGAGATCGACCGCTGCTTCAAGGACTGGGACGGCGACGTCACGTTCGTCGTAGCCGACGATCGCAGCACCGATGCCACTGTGAAGGTCCTCGAAGAGCTTCGGCCCGGTCTGAGCGCGGGGCTCAAAGTGGTGACGACCGAGCGCAACGGCGGGCACGGCCCTACCGTGGTGCGGGCCTACCACGAGGCGGTCCTCACCGGTGCAGACCTCACGCTGCAGGTGGACGGCGACGGTCAGTTCGACGGGCGCGACATTCGCCGAGTGGCCGACGACCTGGCCAACTCTGGGGCTGATGTTGCCATGGCAATTCGACGCCAGCGGCAGGACCCCTGGTTCCGCAAAGTCCTCACCCGACTCCTGAGGTTGTTCCTGCAACAGCAGACCGGACTGCGGGTGAGCGATGCGAACTGCCCGCTGCGGGCGTACCGATCACGGGTTCTCAAGGTCCTGCTCGATCACATCCCCGCCGACGCGGCGGTCCCCAACATCTACCTCGCCATCCTCGCGGAGCGGGCGAACCTGTCGATCGTCGAACTGGTCGTGGAACACCGGGAACGGCGCGGCGACGCCGCGCAGGGGACGATGTGGGGCAAGCGGCAACGCAAGATGATGGTTCCCAAACGCCTGCTGGTGTTCGTGTGGCGCGCCCTGCACGAGTGTCGGGCCTTCTTGCGGAGCGCGGAGAGCTCCGACGTGGCCGGTGCCGTTGTGAGGGCGCGACCGTCGGATGACGCATGAGCCGCCCTGGCGTTGCCACATCTGGCCCGGTGGTGCCTCGAGACCACGACGACCACGACGGGGAGGAGGTCGAGCCGGTCGGGGCACCAACCGTTGCCGGAACCGGCCCCCGTGACCGCTCTGCCGCCATGTTGCTCGTGGCCGGACTGTTGCCGGCTTTGGTCATCTACGGCTGGAACTGGCGGCGGGGCTACTACCTGGACGATGGCTTCATGGACGCGCTCTCGCTTCGCGAGACCCTGACTGCCGTCACCGACATCCGGGCCAGACCCCTTGGCACCCTGCTCGTGGGCATCACCTATCTCATCGGCGAGCCTGCGGGTCGTCTCCTGTCCGCCGTCGCGCTCGCCGCCTCTGCGGCGCTGGCCGCGCTTCTCGTCCGGCGATTGTGCGGGGGGCGGTATGCCCAGGTCGTCACCGCCCTCCTCGTCGTCTACCCGCTGATCGACTGGGAGTCGGCGCTCTACTGGTACGCCTCGATCCAGTACCCCGCGGGGGCGGCATTTGGGCTGGCGGGCAGTCATGCTTTCCTCACGGCGCTGCGCGCCGACAGTCGAAGGACGGCGGTCTTGGGCGGGCTGGCCTGCGCGATCCTCTCTGCGACCGGCCTCCTCTGCACCGAGTTGGCCGTGAACTTCCTCCTGCTCATCCCTGCCATCGCCGTGGTGGAGGGACTCCGCCGGAAGCGCTTCGACCGGCAGTTGATGACCCGCTCGGTAGCGGTGGCGGCCACCACCATCGCGGTCGTCGGCGCGGTCGGAGGCTTTCTGTACCTCCCGAAGACGGGATTCACCTCTGCGCGTGGCCGGTTCCTGTTGAACCCGGCGGAAGCGGCCAACAGGATCGTGAACGTCTGGCTACCAGCGCTCAAGGAATCGACATTGAGCGGCAGGCGGGCGAGGATCAACGGTGAAGCCCTCGGGCTGGGGATCAGCGACCTGCGGCACCCAGTCGTCCTAGCCGTCTTCGTGGCGGCTGGGGCGCTCGCGATCGTGGCACTGCGGTCCGCCCTGGCGAGGCCGGTGGGGGCCAGGAGTCCCGAAAACCGACGCACCGCCCTCGGGTTCGCCATTGCCGCCGCAGGGCTGTTCTTGGTCTCCCTCTGGTTCCCGGCAGCGCTGCTCACCGGTCAGGGACCGGTCCCCCGGCTTCTGTTCACACCGTGGACGGCGCTGGCGATGGCTGCCGGTGCGACCGTGGCGGCGTTCGAGGCGGCGGGAGCTGCACGCACCGTCCGAGCAACGCTGGTTGCCCTGGTCGTGGTCGTGGTGCCCCTCGCCCTGATCTTGAACGGTTACGGCCAGTTCTTCCGGGTACGTGACGCCCGTAACGACGCGCAGTTGGCGGCGTGGCTCGAGGCGCTTGATGCCGCCGCCCCACTTCCGCCGGAGGTCCGCGTGGCGTCCCTCTACGGGAGCGACCAGCTGTTGGGGCGACCGTCGGCTGTGGACGACACGTTCGCCGGCATCACCGAGACCCCCTGGGTGCTCAGCCGGAGCTTCGGCGAGGAGCGGGGCAGCTACATCCCCACCATCAGCGGGCACCCCTGGGTACCGGTGTGCATCCAGCGAACGCCCGACCCCACCCGGCTGCGGCTGACCAGCTTCTTCAATGACGAAGTGGTTCCGATCGAAGGACTGCTCGCCGGTGAGGTGCACGGGTCCCGGCTGGTGGTCGTGGACCAGATCATGTTCGGGTCGACGATGGTGACGCTCCCTCTGGGGGCGAGGGCCACCAGCGGCCCGTTCGAAGCCCTGAAGTTGAAGACGGACGGGGACAGGATCTGCCGCGCCTTCGGCAACACGGTCCCCTGACCGCGGCCGTCCTCTGATGACGCTCCTGGCCCAGCGCGACGCCCCCATGCCGGCGCAGTCCCGGCCTCCCCGACGGTCACTGCGTCTGCAACCGGAGCTCGTGCTCCTAGGAGCGGGAATCCTGCCGGCGGTTGTTGTGTACGGGCTTCACTGGCGGCGCGGGTACTTCCTGGACGACCCGTTGATGGACGCCTTCTCACTTCGCGAGCTCATGGGCAGTGTCACCGTGATGAGGGCTCGGCCCCTCGGCACCGTGCTCGTGGGGGTGACCTATCTCATTGGGGAGCCGGCCGGGCGAGCGCTTTCGGCGGTCGCTCTCGCCGCCGCCGCCGTCTTGGCCGCCTTGCTCGTCCGTCGGACCTGTGGCGGCCGAATTGCCCCCGTCGTGACCGCTCTGCTGGTCATCTACCCGATCCTCGACTGGGAGTCGGCCCTGTACTGGTACGCCGCCATCCAGTACCCGGCAGGCGCGGCGTTCGGACTCGCTGGCGGTCACGCCTTCCTCAACACGCTGCGAGCACCAACTCGCCGTTCTGCGTGGCTTGCGGGAGCCGGATGCGTCGCGCTCTACGCCGGCGGGCTGGCCTGCACGGAGGTGGCGGTGAACTTTCTGCTCCTCGTCCCCGGCCTCTTTGCGGTCGAAGCGCTTCGCCGGAAGCGCCTTTCGGGGCTGGCCGGTCTCCGATTGGCAGGGGTGGTTGCCGGCGCCGTCGCCGCCCTTGGAGCGGTCGGCGGAGCGATCTACCTGCCACGGACCGGGTTCACCAGGGCGCGGGGCGACTTCATCGTCGACCCCATTGAGGCCGGGCGACGGATCGTCGACGTCTGGGTTCCTTCTTTGAAGGAACTTGCTTTCAGTTCGCGTCGAGGCCGGATCCATGTCGAGGCACTGAAACTCGGCGTGGAGAACCTCGCCCAGCCCGCCGTACTCTTCGTGTTCCTCGCCGCTGTCGCCGGCGGCGCCGTCGCTGTTCGCAATCTCACGCGAACCCTGCTGGATCCGGCGGGGCGGCGAGATCACGCGGCTTCGGCTGCCCTCGTCGTCCTGGGCTTGGCGCTGTTCGTTGTCGCTGCGTTCTTCCCGGCAGCGTTGCTCAGCGGACAGGGACCGGTGCCGCGCCTGCTGTTCGCTCCTTGGGTGGGCCTGGCCCTTGCTGCCGGCGCCGCGGTAGCCCTGCTCGAGGCAAGTGGGCGGACGACGACGGTACGGGTCGTGACGGCGCTGGCGGCCGTCGCCGTCGTTCCTCTTGCTCTCACTCTTGACGGCTATGGCGAGCTGTTCCGCCTCAGGGACAAGCGAAACGATCAGCAGCTGGCGGCCTGGCTTCGTATTCTCGACCAGGCTGAGCCCTTGCCCCCCGACCTCCGCGTCGCGTCGTTCTACGGAGGTGACCAGCTTCTCGGTCGGTCTTCTGCCGTGGACGACACCATCGCAGGGCTCACCGAAACTCCCTGGGCACTTTCGCGGATGGTGTTCGAGATCAGCGGGCAGTCCGTCTTCGCCATAGGGGGGCACCCGGTGCGCCCGGTCTGCGTCGAGCTGACCCCCGACGCCAGGCAGTTGCGCGTCACGAGTTTTTTCAATGACGAGGTCGTGCGGGCGGATGCCCTTCTTGCCGCGGAGGTCCAGGGTGGCCGGTTGGTGGTGATCCGCGAGTTCGACTTCGGCAACACCGTCGTCGAACTTCCGCTGGCGGCCCGGGTGGCGGAGTCCGACGTTGCGCCTTCGCGGCTGCGCAGCGAAGGGGGCCGGATCTGCAGCAGCTACGGCCAGCGCGCCCCTTGAGCGACGGACGACCTGTCGCGTCAGGCGTACCGGCGCAGCGAGGCGACCAGCCGGCCGCCGAAGAGTTGCCAAAGAGACTTTGGCGAGGGCTGTTCCTGCACGCCGGCACCTGCGCGCTGGTCGTCTTCGGCGGCCGCCCTTTCTCGCTCTCGCGTGTCGGCCTCCTCCACGCGCCGCCACAGCGCTCGGTTCTCCACCTGCAGGTCGCGGCACAGGAGCGCCTGCTCGCCTGCCGTCCGTAGCGCCTCAGCATGGCCGCTACACGTTCGTCGGAGCGCGCCGAACTCCTCATGGACCAGGGCCAACTGGTCCTGGAGGTCGAGCACCGCCAGGTACAGGGCGAGCCTGTTGTCCTCTAGCCGTTGGAGCAGTGGATTCGACGAGTACGGGAGAAGAACTTCCTCCAGAGGGGCCGAATATGGAGCGCGTCGGTCGAAGATGACACCAAGGCCGAACACGACGGGAACGACAGACAACGAAAGCTCTGGCCGATCCCGTAGGAAGTCCTCTACCGCCGTAAGGACGCCGTTTCTTGGCCCACCCTCACGCACCGCTACCGAGAACTCCCCCATTCCCCGGAAGCCTCCCTCAACCACGCCGGGCTCGCCGAAGGTCACGCCGTGGGTCCAGGTGAGCTCGTGCCTCGCCTCGATGGGCACCGTGTCGGGGTCGTAGTACAAGTCGCGGCGACCCCAGGGCCAGCCAACGTCATGGAGGAGGATGAGCGGGGGCTTGTCGGAGGCAGCGCGCCAGATCAGCTGCAGCTCTTGGTGCACCGTGAAGTAGTTGTGGTCGCCGTCTATCAGATACGCGTCGGCTGGTTGCAGCGACTCAAGCGCGACGACGCTCGGTTGCCGCACCAAGGACAAGCGGTCGTTGTCGCGCGCGAGCTGCGCAAGGGCCGCTCGGGGTGACGGGTCGATGCACACGACGTCGGCGTCCCTGGATGACCCCCATGCGAGCAGTTCCCGGGTGAAAGTCCCGTCTTCGCCGCCGATCTCCACGATTCGGCGGGCATCAGCCGCCTCCAAGCACTCGAAGATGAGCTGGCGGAACTCCGCGAGGGAGTGAATCAGGAGGGGGACGGGGGTCTGCGTCATCGGAGGCCGGAGCGGGCCACGTAGCGTTTTGCCACCGAGCGCGCTGCCTTCTTGCCCGCCCGGACAGCGAGGCCCCGCAGCGGCTTTTCATCACCAGCGGCGGGTTGCTCGCGCGGCAATGCTGCTGTGGGAAGCCACGCGAAGGCCGCCTCGACCTCAACCCGGTAGACGAGATCTCTCCACTCACGCGGGCAGGTGAAGATGAACTGAGGCGCCTGGTGCCTTCCGAGCAGGACGTTGGGGGACAGGGGTTCGGCGAAGTCGTGTTCCAACCCAGCGAATGCACCCGGCGAGTCGACCACCACAACGACCGGCTCGGCCCGGCCCTGGACCGAGAAGGAGAAGGTCAACTGGTCGACGCGCACGATGCCCGGCCCGCCCGGGAAAGCCAGGCGGACGGCGTGTACCGCCCGCGTGGCCATGACCTCCCGCGCGAAGCACAAGCCGGCGCCATTGACGCGTACGAGCGTCCGGACCCGCTCCTCGAACCCAGACCCGTCGTCCAGGTAGATGGGCATGGCGTGCAGGTCGCTGTGGACGAACACCTCGGGGGAAACGAGTCCTTCGGCAACCGCCGCCGCAGCCTCGCTCAGCGACGGCTCGTAGATGGCGGCGAGCCCGAAGGGCCAGAACGTCTTGGTCGTGGGCAGTGCGAGGTACTGCTCGGGGGTCATGTACTTGAGGGAGGTCCGCAGCGTGCTCGACACCACGCTCTCGGCGTCGTCGGATCCGAAGTTGTCGTCGTGCAGCCACGCCGAGAACATGACCGCTTCCTCGTGAGTCGGCCGAAGGATGAAGCGCATGATCATCCGGCGAAGCTGCTCTCTCGCCGATGGCTCCAACAGGCTCACGCTCGCCGGCACCACCGGTCGGTACCGCGCCCACTCCTGTTGGAACCCCAGGATCCCCGACTGCACCGCCACTCGTTGCAGCATCTGCACCGGGTCCTGGCGCGCCTCGCCGGAGATGGGCTGACCGTCGTGGGAGTAGTCGGCAAGGGAGCCGACGTCGTGCATGAAGGCCTGCTCGATGATCTCGGGGCTACGGCTGATGTAGGCGCTGTCGCGCCCCGGAACCCCAGCGGTCGTGAGAAACCCGTGTGCCCGGACCCCGTTCAGAATTCGGTCGACCGCCGCCTCGTTGGTGGCCAGGTAGAGGCCCTCCGTCTGCACCCCGAGGCCGCTCCGATCGAAGATCGTCTGGAGGTTGGCTTGGATCGTCGCTCCCCAGCCGAGGTCGGCCAGGAGGATCCGGGGCTGATCGCCGGCCTCCTTCTCGAAGTAGGCGAGAAGTCGCCGGCGGAGCAGGGCGGCGTCGTCGACGATGGCTGCTCGTACCTCTGCCCGGCGTTCGATGAGATCCATGACCCTCTCGAACAAGGCCGGGTCGTCGAGGCGCCCCTCGGCGTGACTGAACAGCTCCGGGAAGGTGGACAGCCCCAGACCCAGGCCTTCCAAGAACTGCCGCATGGTGGGGGGGCGGCGGCGATTGAGGAACCCCGTGAGCTCCTCGCGGCTCGCATCGAAGATGGCGGCACGAGCCGTCACCTGGCGAGAGGCCCAGAACTTGCGGGACTCGACAGGGTTCGCCAGGTACGTCGCCGCGCCGTCGAGCAGGCGGGAGAGGAACTCACCTTCGCGCATGAGGCAGTACACCCTGGTGTAGCCCCGGGCATGCGCTTGCGCGTGGATCCACTCGGCGAAGGCCACGCTGGGCGGGCCCAGCACCGACGCACCGAAGCGCCAGAACGGCTGGGCGCTGTGGGCGAGGGAGTCCACCTCGGGCCGAGCCAGGGACTTGGAGCGGGCGGCCGTGAGCCCGAAGTCACCGGCCACAGCGTCGAGGCCGATCCTTTTGGTGGTCGGCGGCAATATCTTGGTCGTCAACCGTTCCCGCATGGTGGGCCGGGCCTGGAGGGTGCCCTCCTCCTCCAACACGGCCGAGGTGGCGGCGCTGAAGCGTTCGAAGTGGACGGCCTGGATTCCCGCCTCGGCCGCTGCGGCCACGTCTGCATCCTCGTGGTCGCCGACGTGGAGGACCTCCTCGGGCCGCTGGCCGGTCTCTTCCAGCACCCGGTCGAAGAGGCCGAAGCCCTTGCCGACCTTGCGATCGCTCGAGGTGAACACGTCGTCGATGACCACGCCCTCGAACAGCGGCCTGCTCAGGATGCGTCGGATCTGCTTCTCGGAGTAGTAGGTGTCGGACACCAGGACGATGCGGGCGCCGTACTTCTCCTGGGCCAGCCGCGCCAACTCGAGGATCTCCAGGTCGGGGAAGGTGATCTCGCGCTCGAACTCGACCTCGAGGTCGGCGACGACGGCTGGGGTGATCCCGGAGAAGATGTGTTCGGGCAGCTGCTGGTAGATCTGGTGGAGGTTCACCTCCTGGGGTTCCTCGGCGGGTCCTACGAGGGCCCGCGCTCGCTCCTCGGCCCGCTGGCGCAGCCGGGCGAAGACGGCAGGTGCCGTGCCGGGGTCCAGGTAGCCGAGCGTCATCAAGCGGTGACCGAAGAGGCCGAAGGCGTCCACCGGCTCGGGCACGATCCTCCACAGCAGCGTGTCGAAGATGTCGAGCGACAGGACGCCGATGCGCCCCTGCTCGAGGCGCACGAGAGCGGGTCGGAGGCGGCGGTCCTCGCAGACCGCGCTGGTGAGCAGCGCCGGCGGTTCGCCCTCCGCTGCGTCTGCTCCGGGAGATGCAGGCACGGCTGAACGCTACTTGTTTCCCTGCGCCGGCAGCGGTTCGCCCGCCTCGACGATCACGCCTTCAAGCGGGCAGCGGCCACGGTGATCCCCACCGGAATCCCCCCATGCTGCCCGCGGCGCCTAGCGTGGCCCGGTCGTGACCGGAGAAGGAACGTGACCAGCCTCGCTGATTACCGGGAGTCGCGGGAGCTGTTGACCCACCTCACGCTGCGCGAGCTGCGGGGCAAGTACAAGCGCTCGGCGCTCGGGTGGGCGTGGTCACTGCTCAACCCCCTGAGCACCATGGTCATCTTCACCATCGTCTTCCGCGTGTTCTTCCAGGCCAGGGCTCCCGAGGGCTCGCCAAGCGGGCTGAGCAGCTTCGCCCTGTTCCTTTTGTGTGGCCTGCTCCCGTGGAACTTCCTCACCAACAGTGTCTTCGGGTCCCTTGGCACGGTGATCGGCAACGCCAGTCTCATCCGCAAGACCTACTTCCCGCGCGAGCTGCTGGTGATTTCACAGGTGGGCTCGTGGATCGTGTCGTTCCTGCTCGAGCTCTCCCTGCTGGCTGTCATCCTCCTCATCGTGGGCAACATGGTCGTGCCCTTCATCCCCGTGGTGCTCGGGCTCGTTCTGGCGCTGGCGCTGTTCGCCACCGGCCTCAGCCTCGCCCTGAGCGTGTTCAACGTCTTCTTCCGAGACGTGCAGCACTTCGTCGGGATCTTCTTCCAGGCCTGGTTCTACCTGTCGCCCATCGTGTACTCGCTGGAGCTGGTGCCGGAGCGCCATGCTTTCTTCGGTGTCGAGCTCCCGCTGCGGGCGATCTACAAGTGGAACCCGATGGCCGCCTTCGCAGAGGCGTTCCGCGACGCTCTCTATGACCTGCGGCTGCCACCGCTGTCGACGGTCGCCTACCTGGTGACGGTGTCGGTCGCGACGTTCCTCCTCGGGCTCTTCATCTTCGGGCGCTTCGAGGGGCGCCTGGCGGAGGAGCTGTGAGCGAGCCCGCCATCGTGGTGGAGGGGGTGTCGAAACGCTTCCGCCTCTACCACGAGCGCAACCAGTCGCTGAAGGTCGCCCTGCTGCGAGGACGGCGGGCCGTGGTGGACGAGTTCTGGGCGCTGCGAGACGTTTCGTTCGAGGTGCCGCAAGGGTCGAGCTTCGGCCTCATCGGCGAGAACGGCTCGGGCAAGTCGACCCTTCTCAAGTGCATGGCCCGCATCCTGCGCCCCGAGACCGGGAACATCAGCCTCGTGGGCAAGGTGTCCGCCCTCCTCGAGCTCGGCGCCGGCTTCCACCCCGAGCTCTCGGGGCGGGAGAACGTCTTTCTCAACGGGGCGATCCTGGGTCTGCCGCAAAAGGAGCTGCAGAGGAAGTTCGACGAGATCGTTGCCTTCGCCGGCCTCGAGCAGTTCATCGACCAGCCGGTGAAGAACTACTCCTCCGGCATGTACGTCCGCCTCGGCTTCTCGGTGGCCATCAACGTCGACCCCGACGTGCTGCTCGTGGACGAGGTCCTGGCCGTGGGCGACGAGGTGTTCCAGCGCAAGTGCAACGAGAAGTTCGCCGACCTCAAGGCCAGGGGCAAGACCATCGTCCTCGTCTCCCACGCCATGACCTCGGTGCACAACATCTGTGACACGGTGGCCTGGCTCGACCACGGCCAGGTGAAGATGGTCGACGCCGCCCGCAAGGTCGTGGACGAGTACGTGGGGGCCGTCCAGGTCGACCGCACGGTCGACGGCGAGGGTGGCGGCGAGCGGTGGGGGTCGGGCGAGGCTCGGGTAGAGACGGTGGAGCTGCTCGATTCCGCAGGACGGAGCGTCAGCCGGGTCCGCACCGGTGAAGCGGCCACCATCCGCCTGCACTACCGGTTCCACGAGCCCGTCGACAAGCCGGTGTTCGCCGTCACCATCCAGACCCTCGACGGTACCCACGTCAGCGGTCCGACCACCAGGGACGCCGACGACGTCCCCGACCGGCTCTTCGGCGCCGGCTACGTCGACTTGACGTTCGACCGGATGATGCTCCTGCCGGGCACCTTCGACATCAACGTGTCCATCCAGGACTACAGCTGCCTTCATCCCTACGACTTCCGCCACAAGGTGTTCCGCTTCGACGTGGAGCCAGGGGAACCGCACGAGTCGTTCGGCGTTGTCGCCCTGGGCGGGAGGTGGGCGCGCACCGAGGAGCCCGGCTGACGGGGCTCAGCTGGGGGCGGAGGCGGGCCAGCGCTCGTTGACGCCGGCCCACTGGGCCCACACCTCCTGGGGCCGCCGCTGCCAGCGGCGCGCCAGGCGGGCCCGCTGGGCCAGCGCCCTGGGCAGCGACCTGGCGAGCTGGGCGACGATGCCGTCGGCTCGGCCGTCGTCGACGGCGCGTCGTATCTCCGGGCCCAGCTTGGCAAGCGGCCCGTTCCTGGCCAGGCAGAGGACGCGGTTGCGGGCCGCCAGCCGCTTGACCCGGGCGTCGAGTGGCCCGCCGCTGGTCGACCCGCCCACGTGGCGCACGACCCCCGCCGGCTGGTAGCGGACCCGTAGCCCGGCCAGCTGCGCCCGCCAGCACCAGTCGAGGTCTTCGTAATAGGCGAAGAACTCGGTGGCAAAGCCGCCGATGCGCCGGGCCGTCTTGGCTCGCAGGACCAGTGCCGCGCCGCAGCCGCCGAAACGGTCGGCCGGGGTGTCGAACGTGCCGTCGTCGGGGTTGCCGAAGCCGTAGTCGCCGCCGAAGCCGTGGGCGCTCAGGTAGGTGCCGGCGCTGTTGACGATCGTGGTGGTGCCCTCCACCGGCGCCGGCTGGCCGTCGACGAGGAGGGTCGAGGGGTCGCCGTCGGGCCCGAGGGGGACGTAGAAGGGATCTCGACCTGTCGTCCACCTCCACGGACCGGCTGTTCCGTCGAGGGTGCCCTGCTCGAGGCGGTGGAGCCCGGGGCCGATGGCGTGGCCCAGCAGCTCGTCTCCGCCGAGCGAGATCGATCGGATGGCCCGGCCCAGCGCGCGGGGGTCGGCACCCTCCCGCCGGCTCTCGTCGTCGAAGCGGACCACCGCGTAGGGGAAGTTGAACACCAGCTTCGGGGTGACCGCGGCGACCGTGGCGTCGGCCAGGTCGTGGGCCGCCGAAGCGAGCCAGCCCGGCTCCGCCATGGCGTCGTCGTTGAGCAGCGCGACGATCTCCCCGGTGGCCGCGGCCAAGCCCGCGTTCACGCCCCCCGGGAACCCGAGGTTCTCCGAGAGGCGGATTGGCCGTGCCCCCGCTTTCCCAGCCGCATCGGACACAGCGGCGGCCGGCGAACCGTTGTCGACGACGATCACCTCGTCGGCCTCTTCTCTCACCGAAGCCAGCGACCGACCGAGCCATTCGTGGGCCCGGTGGGAGACCACGATGACCGAGGTCGACACCAGGGAAGTGTAGGCCCGCGTCAGGCGGCGGGCCGGCGGCTCTGGGGTGCGAAGGTGGCGACGGTGGAGCTGGGATGGCAGAGGCCGGCGTCGCAGTGCAGGAGGCGCAGGGTGTCCGCCGCAGCGTCGAGCCACGAGGCGACGGCGGCCACCTCATCGACGGCGTCGCGGGCCAGGGGGATCGTGGGGCGCTCGCCCCCAGCCACGAGACAGTCGGGGACCGGGGGCTCGTCGGGCGCCCAGCTGGCGGTGAGCCGGCCGCAGTCGATGATCGCGCCGCCCCCACCGCCGAGCTCGACGACCATCCGGCCCGCCTGCACCACGGCGTGCAACCTGCGCTGCCGGGCGACGGCCCGCGCCAGGGCTGCTGCTCGCTCCCGCGTCACGGCAGCCTCTTCGAAGCGTTGGGCGGCGGCCAACGACGCCATGCGCTCGGCAAGGGCGTCGAGGAGGAGCCGCGGTTCGTCGGTGAGTCCGCGGACGGCCCGCCCGACAAGCACACGGTAGGCGTCCTCGGTGACGGCTCCCGCACAGGGGCAGCTGGCCACGCCCAACTGCGCCGGGGTGCAGGGCGCGGGCCGAGCCTGTGCCGGTGGCCTCGCCGCGCACCGCCGCAGCGGCACCACCGACTCCACGGCCTCGGCCACCAGCTTGGCTGCTGCTGAGGATGGGAGCGGCCCGAGGTAGAGGGCGCCGTCCCCGCTGCGGGCCACCCGCACGACCGCCAGCCTCGGGAAGGGCTCGCCCAGCGTCAACTTGAGGTAGGCGTACCTCCGCCAAGCCTTCACCTGGCGGTTGTAGCGAGGCAGATGCTGGTGGATGAGGCGAACCTCCAACACCGCCGCTTCCAGGTCGTGGGCGCACACCACGTGATCGAGCCCCTGTGCCTCGCGGAGCAGGCCGGCGATCTTTCGCCGGTCGTCGCCGGCAAAGTAGGAGCGGACCCGCCGGCGCAAGTCGGTGGCTCGCCCGACGTAGAGCACCTCGCCCCGGCCGTCGCGGAACAGGTAGACGCCGGGCTTGCGGGGGAGGGCGGCCACCCAACGCAGCTTGCTGGCCTGGGGGTGGGCGGCCGTCGTGGGCAGCGCCAGGAGGTCGTCGAGGGCGAGCACCCCGAGCCCGGCGGCGCGCTCGACGAGAGCATGGAAGACCTCAGCGGTGGCCTTGGCGTCGTCGAGGGCGCGATGGCAGGGCTCGGCGGCGGTGCGGAAGTGGCGGGCCAGGGTGGCCAGCTTGCAGTTCGCCACCTCCTCACGGATCAGGCGCCTGGCCAGCGAGCAGGTGTCGACGAATGGATTGGTGAGGGCCCGATATCCCAAGCGGCGCAGGTTGGCCCTCAGGAACCCCAGATCGAAGCGGACGTTGTGCCCGACGATCACGGCGTTGCCGATGAACTCGGCGAGGGCCGGGAGCACCGCGTCGATCGGCGGCGCCGGGCCGACCATGGCCTCGGTGATGCCGGTGAGGTACACGATTTGCGGCGGGATGGGGGTCTCGGGGTTGACCAGGGTCTGGAACGATCCCAGGTACTCGCCACCCCGGAACTTGACCGCTCCCACTTCGGTGATGCGGCAGTCGCTGGGCGAGCCGCCGGTGGTCTCGAGGTCGACCACGACGAAGGTGACCTCCGCCAGCGGCTGGCCCAGGTCGTCGAAGGACCTCTGCACGCGCCGCACCGTATACGAACACACGTGCGTCTCCTCGGGTTCGTGTGGGTCCGGTGAGGAGTAGACGCGGGCGTTGTCGCTGATGAGACCCCCCGCCGCCGGTCAGTCGAGGTCCGCGAAAGACGCGCACGCGGCCTGACCCCTCTTAGGTTCGAAGTCGACCAAGACAAAGAACCAGGAGGCAGACGCACGTGCGCGTCACCACTGCATTCAATCGGATGCTCGCTCTGCCAGGCGCATGGGTGGAGTCGGTGTCCTTCACCGACGTCGGAGTCGTGGTGGGAATCACAGCGCGCCGGCGGCGGCTGCGGTGTCCGTGCGGGTACTCGACGGCGGCCCGTTACGACTCGTCACGGCGGCGCTGGCGTCACCTCGACCTGGGCTCGTGCACGCTGTGGCTGGAGGCTGACATCAGGCGGTTGTCCTGCCCCGCGTGTCGGCGCGTCCGCACGGAGGAGGTCGACTGGGCGCGGCCCGGCGCCCGCCACACCCGCGACTTCGAAGACGTCGTCGCCTGGCTCGCCCAGCGGATGGACAAAACGGGGGTGGCGACGTTGTTGCGATGTTCCT